>NZ_MECK01000380.1 GCF_014596465.1 Streptomyces sp. CBMA123
GGCGCCGCGCCGCCCGCTGCACGCCGGCCCGCCGATCCCGGACCCCTCGCTGATGACCGGCCAGGTGCCGGTCCGTTCGCTGGCCGACCGCGGCCCCTCGCAGGGCGGTACTCCCGCGCACGGCATCCCGGTCGTCGGCCGGCCGCCGATGGGCGAGGCCGTCGTGCCGGTCCCGGGCGCCGCGCCGCAGGGCGTGCCGCAGGCCGCCCCGATGGCGCCCGCCGCGCCGGTGGCCCCGATGCCCACCACGGCCGAGACCGGCCAGACGGTTCACCAGATGCCGCAGGGCTACCAGCAGGTGCCGCTCGCCTCGCAGCCGGTCGAGGGCCTGATGACCGTCGAGACGGTCGGGGCGATCGAGGTCATCGAGGTCGTCGAGACCCCGGAGGCGGCTCCGGCTGCTCTGGTCACTCCGGTCGCCGAAGCCGTCCAGGTCCAGCCGGCCCCCGAGGCCGCGCAGACGGCCCAGGCCGTCGTGGCCGAGCCGGTCCCGGCCCAGGCCGCCGAGCAGCCGGCCGCCGAGGCCGCCGTGGTGGACAGCCCCGCGATCGAGACCGTGGTGGTGGACGCCGCCGTGGAGACCGTGGAGACCGCCGTGGTCGAGGGCGGTGCCGAGCCGGTCGTGGCCGAGGCCGCCGCGCCCGCGGAGCAGTCCGAGCCCGCCGCCCCGGCCGGTCAGCCGCGCCGGATCTCCGCCTTCCTCGCCGCCCCGACCCCGCACGGCCTGCCCAAGGTCGCGGCGGCCCAGCAGGCCCCGGCGGCCGAGGAGGCGGCACCGGAGCAGCCCGCACCCATAGCGGTCGCCGAAGCGCCGCAGGCCGCCGAGCCGGCCCCGGCCGTCGAGGCGGTGCAGGAGGCCGGGCAGGTCGCCGAGGCGGTCCAGGCCGAACAGGCCGTCACGGCCACGGCCGAGCCGGTCGCCGAGACCGCCGCCGGCACCGGTGAGATGCCCTCCGGCCAAGCCGTCGCGGAGAGCGCCGACCAGGAGGCCGTTGCCGCCGAGGCCGTCCTCGCCGAGGCCATGGCCGCCGAAGCCGTCGCGGCGGAGCCGGTCGCGGTCGAGCCCGTCGTCGCCGAGGGCGAGCAGCCGCAGCCGGAGGCCGTCCCGGCCGAGCCGGCCGCCGAGGTCCTGGCCGAGCAGGTCGTCGAGGTCCTGGCCGAGCAGGTCGTCGAGGCCGCCGCCGAGCAGCCCGTCGACCAGCCCGCCGAAGCCGAAGCCGCCCAGCCCGCCGAAGCCGTCGCCCCCGAGGCCGAGCAGCAGCCCGTCGCCGAG
>NZ_MECK01000381.1 GCF_014596465.1 Streptomyces sp. CBMA123
CGAGCAGCCCGCCGAAGCCGTCGCCCCCGCGACCGAGGCCGCCGAGGCGCCCGCCGCCGAGGCACCGCAGTCCGAGGCCCAGGCCGAGCAGCCCGCCGATCCGCAGCTCGAGCAGCCCGTCGATCCGTCCGAGGCCCCGGCCGCGGAGGCCGAGCAGCCCGTCGAGCCCGCCGAGCCGCGCGGCCCGGCCGCCCCCGGCTACGACGAGGCCGGCCGCGACGCCGTCCACCAGGTGATCCGCGAGCGCCGCGACATCCGCAACGGCTTCCGCCCGGACGCGATCCCGCACGAGGTGCTGATCCGCGTCCTGGAGGCCGCCCACACCGCGCCCAGCGTCGGCTACTCGCAGCCCTGGGACTTCGTGGTGATCCGCTCGGCGAAGACCCGCAGGCGGATGCACGCCCTGGCCGAGCGCCAGCGCGAGGCGTACGCGGACTCGCTGCCGAAGGGCCGGGCCAAGCAGTTCCGGGAGATCAAGATCGAGGCCATCCTCGACACCCCGGTGAACATCGTGGTGACCGCCGACCGCACCCGCGGCGGCCGGCACACCCTGGGCCGGCACACCCAGCCGCAGATGGCCCCGTACTCGGCCGCCCTGGCCGTCGAGAACCTCTGGCTGGCCGCCCGCGCCGAGGGCCTGGGCGTCGGCTGGGTGAGCTTCTTCGACGACGAGCAGCTGGTCCGCGAGCTGGGCCTGCCCGAGCACCTGGAGGTCGTCGCCTACCTGTGCGTCGGCTTCGTCGACTCCTTCCCGGACGAGCCCGAACTGGAGCAGCAGGGCTGGGCCAAGAAGCGCCCGCTCGCCTGGGTGGTCCATGAGGAGCAGTACGGCAACCGCGCGCTGCCCGGCGAGGAGCCGCAGAGCCTGCTCGCCGACACCCTGCGCGGGATCCGCCCGCTGGACGCCAAGGCGCTCGGCGAGGCCTGGGACCGCCAGAAGCGGATGACCAAGCCGGCCGGCTCGCTCGGCATGCTGGAGATCATCTCCGCCCAGCTGTGCGGCCTGTCGCGCAAGTGCCCGCCGCCGATCCCGGAGCCCGCCTGCGTGGCGATCTTCGCGGCTGACCACGGCGTGCACGCCCAGGGCGTCAGCCCGTGGCCGCAGGAGGTGACCGCCCAGATGGTCGGCAACTTCCTGGCCGGGGGAGCGGTGATCAACTCCTTCGCCAAGCAGATCGGCACCGAGGTCTGCGTGGTGGACGTCGGCGTCGCCGCCGAGCTGCCGCAGGCCGTCCAGCAGGGCCGCGCCACCGGCCTGCTGCCGCGCAAGGTCAAGCCCGGCACCGCCGACATGACCCAGGGCCCGGCGATGACCCGCGAGGAGGCCCTCCAGGCCGTCGAGGTCGGCATCGAGACCGCCCGCGACCTGGTCGCGGCGGGCAACAAGGCACTGGTCACCGGCGACATGGGCATCGCCAACACGACCGCTTCGGCCGCCCTGATCTCGGTGTTCACCGGCCTCGACCCGGCCGAGGTCACCGGCCGCGGCACCGGCATCGACGACGAGACCCACGCCCGCAAGATCGAGGTCATCCGCGCCGCGCTGGCCCTGCACCAGCCCGACCCGAACGACCCGATCGGCGTCCTCGCCGCCGTCGGCGGCCTGGAGCACGCGGCCCTCGCCGGCTTCCTGCTGGGCGCCGCGTCGCTGCGCACCCCGGTGGTGCTGGACGGTGTGATCGCCGGTTCGGCCGCGCTGGTCGCCAAGGCGATCGCCCCCGAGGTGCTGGCCGCCTGCATCGCCGGCCACCGTTCCGCCGAGCCCGGCCACCAGGCCGCGCTGGCGAAGCTGGGCCTGCGTCCGCTGATCGACCTGGACCTGCGGCTCGGTGAGGGCACCGGTGCCCTGCTGGCACTGCCGCTGGTGCAGAGTGCGGCCCGCGCGATGCACGATGTAGCCACCTTCGACTCCGCCGGGGTCACCGAGAAGGCCTGACGCACCACCTCACCCGCTCCGCGGACCGGCCCGAGGGCGCGCCGGCCCGCGGAGCGGCGTATCACCGCTCGGCCCGCTGAGCGGTGTGCCACCGCTCGGCCGCTGAGCGGCGTACCACCGCACCCGCCCCACATCCTCATCCCGATCAGGAGCACCGCCGATGAGCGCGCCCACCCCGCACCCCGGCACCGAGGGCCGGACCCCGTACCCGGTCGGCCTGCTGCTGGCCGGTCGTCGTGTCGTCGTGGTCGGCGGCGGACAGGTCGCGCAGCGGCGGCTGCCGGCCCTGATCGCGTCCGGCGCCGAGCTGCACCTGATATCCCCGGCCACCACCCCGGCCGTCCAGGCCATGGCCGACGCGGGTGAGCTGACCTGGCACGCCCGCCCGTACGCGGACGGCGACCTGACCGGCGCCTGGTACGTCCTGGTGGCCACCGACGACCCGGCGGTCAACGCGGCGGTCAGCGCCGAGGCCGAGCGCGAGCGGGTGTTCTGCGCCCGCAGCGACGACGCCTCCGCCGCCTCCGCCTGGACCCCGGCCAGCGGCCGGGACGCCGGCGCCACCGTCGCCGTGCTCACCGGCGACCCGAGGCACTCCGCGGCCCTGC
>NZ_MECK01000382.1 GCF_014596465.1 Streptomyces sp. CBMA123
GCCCGAGCTGGGCCGGGCCGCGCTGGCGGCCGCGGCGACCTGGACGGTGCTCGGCGGCACCTCGCTGACGCGGGAGGCGCGCACCATCGGACGCTCGCTCGCCGCGGGCGACCTGACGGCCGCCCGGGAGCGGCTGCCGCACCTGTGCGGGCGGGATCCGAGCGCGCTGGACGAGCAGCAGATCGCCCGGGCGGTGGTCGAGTCGGTGGCCGAGAACACCGCCGACGCCGTGGTGAACGCGCTGGCCTGGGGCGCCCTGGCGGGCACACCGGGCCTGCTGGCCTTCCGCGCGGTGAACACCCTGGACGCCATGGTCGGCCATCGCTCGCCCCGCTACACCCGGTTCGGCTGGGCCTCGGCCCGGCTGGACGACCTGGCGGGCTGGCCCGGCGCCCGGCTGACGGCGCTGCTCACGGTGGCCGCCGCGCCCGAACCCCGGACCGCCTGGCGGGTCTGGCGCCGGGACGGCTCCGCGCACCCGAGCCCCAACGCGGGCCAGGCCGAGTCGGCCTTCGCGGGGGCGGTGGGCGTGCGCCTCGGCGGGACCCTGCAGTACGGGGAGCGGGTGGAGCACCGGCCGGTGCTGGGCGCGGAGTTGCGGCCGGTGACGGTGGACGACATCGAGCGGGCCTGCACGCTGTCCCGGCGGGTGGGCGCGCTGGCGCTGGGTACGTCCGTCGCGGGGCATCTGGTGATCCGGGCGTTCCGGAGGAGGAGGGGCAAGTGAGCGAGCGCAGCGAGCGAACCGTCGAGAGGTGCGCGTGGTGCGGAGCACCTGCCGAGCACTGCGAGGCGGGGGCATGAGCAACGCACTGCTGGTCGCGGGGACGACCTCGGACGCGGGCAAGAGCGTGGTGACGGCCGGGATCTGCCGTTGGCTGGTCCGCCAGGGCGTGCGGGTGGCCCCGTTCAAGGCGCAGAACATGTCGCTGAACTCCTTCGTCACCGCGGACGGCGCCGAGATCGGCCGCGCCCAGGCGATGCAGGCGCAGGCCGCCCGGGTGGCGCCGGAGGCGGCGATGAACCCGGTGCTGCTGAAGCCCGGCGCGGACGGCCGCAGCCAGGTGGTGCTGCTCGGCCGGCCGGTCGCCGAGGTGGGCGCGCTGGACTACCGGGAGCGCAAGCCCGTCCTGCTGGAGCGCGCCCTGGAGTGCCTGGCGGACCTGCGCGGCCGCTATGACGTGGTGGTGTGCGAGGGCGCCGGTTCGCCCGCCGAGATCAACCTGCGCGACCGGGACATCGCCAACATGGGCCTGGCCACGGCCGCCGCGCTGCCCGTGGTGGTGGTCGGGGACATCGACCGCGGCGGGGTCTTCGCGGCGATGTACGGCACGCTGGCGCTGCTGTCGGCGGAGGACCAGCGTCATGTGGCGGGCTGGTTCGTCAACAAGTTCCGCGGCGACGCCCGGCTGCTGGCGCCCGGGCTGGAGATGCTGCACGAGCTGACCGGCCGTCCGGTGCTGGGCACCCTGCCGATGCTGCCGGGCCTGTGGCTGGACGCCGAGGACTCGCTGGACCTGTCCACCGTGGTGGACCGGGCGGACGGGCCCGGGCCGCTGGGGGCGGACGTGCTGCGGGTGGCCGTGGTGCGCTTCCCCCGGCTGTCCAACTTCACCGACCTGGACGCGCTGGCCCAGGAGCCCGGTGTGCTGGTGCGCTGGGCGACCCGGCCGGAGGAGCTGGCCGACGCCGACCTGGTGGTGCTGCCCGGCACCCGGGCCACCGTCGCGGACCTCGCCTGGCTGCGCGAGCGCGGCCTGGAGCCGGTGCTGAGGGCGCGGGCGGCGGCCGGGCTGCCGATCCTCGGGGTCTGCGGCGGCTACCAGATGCTGGCGCGCTCGATCGAGGACGAGGTGGAGTCCGGGGCGGGCGTCGTCGACGGCCTCGGGCTGCTGCCGACCCGGGTGCGCTTC
Organism: Streptomyces sp. CBMA123; assembly: GCF_014596465.1. Lineage (GTDB taxonomy): Bacteria > Actinomycetota > Actinomycetes > Streptomycetales > Streptomycetaceae > Kitasatospora. The sequence goes on from NZ_MECK01000382.1 coordinate 1,914, forward strand.
GGCGTCGAGAAGGTGCTGGCGCGGCCGGTGGGCGAGGCGTACGGGCAGCGGGTGGAGGGCTACGAGATCCACCACGGGGTGGTGACGGTCGACGGCGGTACCGCGTTCATCTCCGATGACCACGGGCAGAGCCTGGACGGCTGCCGGATCGGCTCGGTCTGGGGCACCACCTGGCACGGCGTGCTGGAGAACGACGGCTTCCGTCGCGAACTCCTGCGCGAGGTCGCCGAGTCGGCCGGCCGGGCGTTCGTGCCGGCGCCGGACACCTCGTTCGCCGCGGCGCGCGAGGCCCGGCTGGACCGGCTGGGCGACCTGATCGAGGAACACGCGGACACCGACGCGCTGTGGAAGCTGATCGAGGGCGGGGTGCCGGCGGCCGGAACGCTGCCGTTCCTCCCGCCCGGGGCACCTGGGAGTGACGCATGAGTGACGTCCGCTATCCGTTCACCGCGATCGTCGGCATGGCCGACCTGCGGCTCGGGCTGCTGCTGAACGCGGTCTCCCCGGCCGTGGGCGGCGTGCTGGTGCGCGGTGAGAAGGGCACCGCGAAGTCGACCATGGTGCGCGCGCTGGCCGGGCTGCTGCCCGCCATCGCCGTCGTGGACGACTGCCGCTTCGCCTGCGACCCGGCCGCGCCGGACCCGCAGTGCCCGGACGGTCCGCACGCCTCCTTCAGCCGTCACGAACGGCCCTCCCAGCTGGTCGAGTTGCCCGTCGGCGTGGCCGAGGACCGGATCGTCGGCTCGCTCGACCTGGAACGCGCGCTGGCCGAGGGCGTCAAGGCGTACGAGCCGGGGCTGCTCGCCAAGGCGCACCGCGGCGTGCTGTACATCGACGAGGTGAACCTGCTCCAGGACCACGTGGTGGACCTGCTGCTGGACGCCGCCGCGATGGGCCGCTCGTACGTCGAGCGCGAGGGCGTGTCGGTGCGGCACGCGGCGCGGTTCCTGCTGGTCGGCACGATGAACCCGGAGGAGGGCGAACTGCGGCCGCAGCTGCTCGACCGCTTCGGCCTGACCGTCGAGATCGCCGCCACCCGGGACCCGGCCGAGCGGGCCGAGGTGGTCCGGCGCCGGCTCGCCTACGACGCGGACCCGGCCTCGTTCGCCGCCCGGTTCGCCGAGGAGGAACGGGCGCTCGCCGAACACATCACCACCGCGCGGGAGTTGCTGCCCGAGGTGGAACTGACCGAGGTGGCGCTGCGTCAGATTACCGCCGTGTGCGCCGCGTTCGAGGTGGACGGGCTGCGCGCGGACATCGTGATGGCCCGCACCGCGGTCGCGCTGGCCGCCTGGGCGGGGCGCACGGAGGTGCTGGAGGAGGACGTCCGCAAGGCCGCCCAGCTGGCCCTGCCGCACCGGCGGCGGCGCAACCCCTTCGACGCCCCGGGGCTGGACGAGGAGCAGCTGGACCGGACGCTGGAGGAGCACGCCCAGCCGGAGGACCCGGAGCCGGAGGGCGACGGTCCGGGCGACGGCGGTCCGGGCGACGACGGCCCGGAGGACGACGGTGACGGCGGCGGTGGTCCGGACGGTGGCGGTGCGCCCGAGCCCGCCGACGGCGGCATCCCGGAGGCCTCCGCCCCAGAACCCTCCAGCACGGACACCGAGGCCCCCGCACCGCAGCCCGTACCGGCCCAACACCCCTCCCCCGCACGGGAGTCGGCGCCGGTCGCGGCCGGGGACCCGTACCGGACCCGGCTGTTCACCGTGCAGGGCACCGGCCACGGCGCCCAGGGCCGCCGCTCCCCCGCCGAGAC
>NZ_MECK01000383.1 GCF_014596465.1 Streptomyces sp. CBMA123
ACCGCACGCCACCGGGCCCGCCAAGTCCGCCGCCGCCCCCGCCGACGGCTCCCGGCCCGAGCTCTCCGGCCCCGGCTCCCCCACCGCGCCGGCCTCCCCCGCCGCCTGCCAGGCCCCCGCTCCGGGCACCCCGCTGGCCACCGACCGGGGCAGCTACCGGGGCTCCCCGGTCGAGGTCCTGGTCTACCCGGCCCTCGACCGGCCCGGCTTCGTGGACGTCTACCTGCGCTCCGCGGACTGCGGCCCGGTCGTCCTGCACCGGACCGTCCCCGGCCGCTGAGCGACCCTTCCCAGCCACCGGACGGCCGTTCCCATGCGATCGACGTCCAGGGCGCCACGCCGCTTCCGGAGTTCGGGCGCCTGGTACTGATCCGCCTGGGAATGCGAGAGACTGGTCAGTCGTTGTCCCGGGCGGCGGAGCAGGACCGCCCTCCCCGCAGCTAACGCGGGTCGCGAATGGCGAACCAGGAGAAGCAGTGAGCGACGTCCGTAACGTGATCATCATCGGTTCCGGCCCGGCTGGGTACACGGCTGCGCTCTACACGGCCCGTGCCTCCCTCAAGCCGCTGGTCTTCGAGGGAGCCGTCACCGCCGGTGGTGCGCTCATGAACACCACCGAGGTCGAGAACTTCCCGGGCTTCCGGGACGGCATCATGGGCCCCGAGCTGATGGACAACATGCGGGCGCAGGCCGAGCGCTTCGGCGCCGAGCTGATCCCCGACGACATCGTCGCGGTCGACCTCACCGGTGAGATCAAGACCGTCACCGACTCCGAGGGCAACGTCCACAAGGCCCGCGCCGTGATCGTCACCACCGGCTCCCAGCACCGCAAGCTGGGCCTGCCGAACGAGGACAAGCTCTCCGGCCGCGGCGTCTCCTGGTGCGCGACCTGCGACGGCTTCTTCTTCCGCGACCAGGACATCGCGGTGGTCGGCGGCGGCGACACCGCCCTGGAGGAGGCGACCTTCCTCTCCCGCTTCGCCAAGAGCGTCACGATCATCCACCGCCGGGACAGCCTGCGCGCCTCCAAGGCGATGCAGGAGCGCGCCTTCGCCGACCCGAAGATCCGCTTCGAGTGGGACAGCGCGGTCGAGGCGATCCACGGCGACCCGAAGCTGACCGGCGTCACCCTGCGCGACACCACCACCGGCGAGACCCGCGAGCTGGCGGTCACCGGCCTGTTCATCGCGATCGGCCACGACCCGCGCACCGACCTGTTCAAGGGCCAGCTGGACCTCGACGCCGAGGGCTACCTCAAGGTCGAGTCCCCCTCGACCCGGACCAACGTCGAGGGCGTGTTCGGCGCCGGCGACGTCGTGGACCACACCTACCGCCAGGCCATCACCGCCTCCGGCACCGGCTGCTCCGCCGCGCTGGACGCCGAGCGCTACCTGGCCGCGCTGGACGACGTGGAGAACAAGACCGCCGCCGTCGCGGTCTGACCTCCCCGCCACCGACCGAACCCCACGGGGGTGTTCCACGTGAAACACCCCCGCCCCGGCCAGGCAGAAACAGAACGGCCCCGCCCGTTGTTCACCTGGCAGCAGCCCCCCTCCGTCCGAACCCGAGGAGTCCCCGTGGCCGGCGCCACCACCACCGTCACCGACGCGACGTTCAAGTCCGACGTCCTGGAGAGCGACAAGCCCGTACTGGTCGACTTCTGGGCCACCTGGTGCGGCCCGTGCCGCCAGGTCGCCCCGATCCTGGAGGAGATCGCGGCCGAGAACGGCGACAAGCTGACCATCGCCAAGCTCGACGTGGACGCCAACCAGGTGACCGCCGCCGAGTACAACGTCATCTCGATCCCGACCCTGATCCTGTACAAGGGCGGCCAGCCGGTGAAGCAGATCACCGGTGCCCGTCCGAAGGCCGCGCTGCTGCGCGAGCTGGACGGCCTGATCTAGGTCTCCCGGTCATCGACCGAACGGCGGCGGGGCTCCCGATGGGGAGCCCCGCCGCCGTCGTCCGTCCAGGCCCCGCTCAGAACGGCCGCAGGGCCGGCTCCTTCCGCCCACCGCCGAGCAGCCGCTCCAGCGCCCCCTCCACGTCGCCCCGCCAGGAGAGCGTGGTCCGCGCCTCCAGCCGCAGCCTCGGGTAGCGCGGGTGCGGCCGTACGGTCTTGAAGCCGACCGCGAGCAGATGGTCGGCCGGCAGCACGCAGCTGGTCGGCGTCCCGCCCGCCGAACCGAAGGCCTCGATCGCCCGCACCCCCCGCCCCAGCAGGTCCTTGGCCACGGCCTGCACCAGCACCCGGCCCAGCCCCTGCCGCTGGTAGCCCGGCAGCACCCGGCTGACCATCAGCTGAACGGCGTCCGGCGAGACCGGACTGGTCGGGAAGGACTGTGAGCGGGGAACGTAGGCCGGCGGCGCATAGAGCACGAAACCGACGGGCTGGTCGTCCACGTAGGCGATCCGGCCGCAGGACCCCCACTCCAGCAGCACCGCGGAGATCCACCCCTCCTTCTCCAGCTCCGGCTTCCCCGACTCCACCGCCTCCTTGCCGCTGACCGGGTCCAGCTCCCAGAACACACAGGAGCGACAGCCCGTCGGCAGGTCCGCGAGGTTGTCCAACGTCAGCGGAGCGATCCGGCGTCCCATGGCCCGTACCTCCTCCTCCCTTTCACGGTCGAGCATTCCCCCACGAACGCCGATGGGTGCATGTTTCACGTGAAACAGCGCTCACGTGGCACATGCACCCATCGGGTCGTTTGCCCTCGATCCGGTCGACCGGCTCAGCCCTGCGACAGCCGCAGACCGTCCTCGCCCGGAGCCATGCTGTCCAGGATCCGGTTGAGGTCCTCCACCGAGCCGAACTCCAGCACCACCTTGCCCTTGCCGAGCTTGCCGCCGCGCTGCGACACCTCGACCTTGACCCGGGTGTCGAAGCGGTCCGACAACCGGCTCGCCAGGTCGTTGAAGGCCGGGGAGATGATCTTGCCCGCCTTCGGCGCCTGGCGCTTCGCCCCCCGCGACTCCTCCGAGCGCAGCAGCACGATCTCCTCGACGTTGCGCACCGTGAGGCCCTCGGCGATGATCCGCGCGGCCAGCTTCTCCTGGGCCTCGGGATCCGTCAGCGGAAGCAGCGCCCGCGCGTGCCCGGCCGTCAGCGTGCCGGCCGCCAGTCGACGCTGGACGGACGCCGGGAGCTTCAGGAGCCGCAGGGTGTTGGAGACGTGCGGCCGCGAGCGGCCGAACCGGTCGGCCAGCTCCTCGTGGGTGCAGGAGAAGTCCCGCATCAGCTGGTCGTAGGCGGCCGCCTCCTCCAGCGGGTTCAGCTCGGCCCGGTGCAGGTTCTCCAGGAGGGCGTCCAGCAGCAGCTTGTCGTCCTCGGTGGCCCGAATAATCGCCGGGATCCGCTCCAGCCCCGCCTCGCGGGAGGCCCGCCAGCGGCGCTCGCCCATGATCAGCTCATAGCGCTCGGCCGCGACCTGGCGCACCACGATCGGCTGGAGCAGGCCGACCTCCCTGATGGAGATCACCAGCTCGGCCAGCTTGTCCTCGTCGAACACCTCACGCGGCTGGCGCGGGTTGGGGGTGATCGCATCCAGCGGCAGTTCGGCGAAGGAGGCACCGGGGACCGGCGCCGGCTGCTCCGCCTGGCGCCCGACGGCCGCCCGGGCCGCCACCGTGGCGCGGCCGCCCGGCAGCACCGGCACC
>NZ_MECK01000384.1 GCF_014596465.1 Streptomyces sp. CBMA123
GTCCAGGGTGGCCAGGGTGGAGGAGGTCACCGGGTAGCCGGCGCTGTCGCCGAGCTGGTCGCACAGGCGGCGGTCGCCCTGGGGGTCGAGCAGGTAGTGCGATCCGCTGCAGGCCACCACGGCGGCGGGGACGGGGGAGGGGGGGAGGGGGGGGGGGACGTGGGGGAGGGGGGCGAGGGAGGGGGCGGGGGGCTGGGGCCGGCCCCGGCCCGGCGGCCGTGCCCCGGGTGGACTGGGACCCGAAGTCGGGCTTCCTCCAGGCCGTGTTCGACGCCCTGGCGACCGGCCCGCTGGTACGGATCGGCTACCGCGGCGAGGTCTGGCTGACCTTCGACGAGCGCGACCGGCTGCTCGGTGTCGACCTGCGCGACGCCCCGCCCGCCCTGCTCGCGCTGCTCCCGCCCGGCCACCAGCACCGCTACTTCTGGCACAGCACGGCCCGCGGCGACGGCGTGGCGTGCTGGGCGGACCGCTCCACCGGACAGGCCTGGGTCACCGCCGCGCCGGGCCTGGCCCACCACCGCTCCACCGCCGTCACGGACATCGAGGTGGGGGTACGCACGGACCGTCCGGCGGTGCTCCGTCTTCATGTCCCGGCCAATCCCTGAATCGGCGGGTACACGCGCGTAGATCCCCCTAAGGTGGTGCTCATGAGCTTCCTCGTCTTACTCCGATCCCCTTCCGTCACCCGCCTGTTGCTGGGCAGTTGGGTCGGGCGGCTGCCCTCCGCCATGACCGCGCTGACCATCCCGCTGGCGCTGCGCGAGGCCGGGTCGGGGTACGGCTTCGTCGGCGCCGCGGCCGGCTCGTACGCGATCTCGGCGGCGGTCGGCTCACCGCTGCTCGGCCGCCTCGTCGACCGCTGGGGGCAGACCCGCGTCCTGGTGCCGACCGCGCTGCTCGCCGCCGTGGGCTTCCTCGCCATCGCGCTGGCACCGCACCAGCCCGCCGCCGTGCTGGTCGGCGCCGTGCTCGCCGGCTCGATGACGCCCCCGCTGGAGCCCTGCCTGCGGGTGCTCTGGCCCGCGATCACCCCCGCCGAGAAGCTCGAATCGGCGTACGCGCTGGACTCCAGCGCCCAGGAACTCGTCTTCGTGGCGGGCCCCTTGGTGGTCACCGGCAGCGTCGCCCTCTGGTCGCCGACGGCCGCGCTGTGCGTCCAGGCGCTGCTCGGGCTGTTCGGGGTCGCGGTGGTGGCCAGCGCCAAGCCGTCCCGGGAGTGGCGGGCCGAGGCCCGCTCGACCGACTGGCTGGGCCCGCTGCGCAGCGGCCGGCTGGTCACCCTGCTCAGCGCGCTGATCGGGGTGGGCTTCGCGATCGGCACCCTGAACGTCCTGGTGGTCTCGTACGCGGAGCGCTGGCACGTGCCCGGCGGCGCGCCCTCGCTGCTGGCCCTGAACGCCTTCGGGTCGCTGGCCGGCGTGCTGGTGTACGGCTCGCGCCGCTGGCCGGGCACCCTCGCCAACCGCGGGGTGCTGTTCGCGGGCGGCCTGGTGGTCGGGTACGGACTGCTGGTGCTGGTGCCGCCGCCGGGCTACATGGCCGTACTGATGCTGCTCACCGGCGCGTTCCTGGCCCCGATGCTGACCGTCACCTTCGTGCTGGTGGGCGAGCTGGCGCCGCCGGGCACCACCACCGAGGCCTTCGCCTGGCTGGTGACGCTGTTCGCGGCCGGCACCTCGCTGGGCTCGGCGGCCGTCGGCAACGTGCTGGCGCACACCAACGAGCACTGGGCGGCGCTGTGCGGCACCGCGGGCGCCCTGGTCACCCTGACCATCCTGGCCCTCGGCCGCAAGGGCTTCGCCACCGGCCCGGCCACCGCCCCGGCCCCGGCCACCGCGGACGCGGCGCAGCGCTGAACGACCGGCACGACGACCGGCACGACGGCAACGACGGTGGGCCTCCGGAACCCTGGTTCCGGAGGCCCACCGTCGTTGTGCGGCACCGTCGTTGCGGGCAGGCGCCTCAGCGCGGCGGCACGGCCATCCCGAGGTGGTCGCGCAGCATCCGCCCGCCGTACTCCTTGCGGAACAGCCCGCGCCGCTGGAGCACCGGCACCACCAGCTCGGTGAACGCCGTGACGGACCCGGGCACGTACGCCGGGTAGATGTTGAAGCCGTCGGCGGCGCCCTCCTCGAACCACTCCTGGATCATGTCGGCCACCTCCTCCGGGTTGCCGACCACCGTGTACGAGAGCTGCGCGGGGGTGGCGTGCACGAGGTCCCCGTAGGTGATCCGGTTCGGCCCGTCCACGGTGCGCCTGGTCAGCCGGGTGATCTCGGCGAGCCGCCGGGCGCCCTCCTCGGAGACCGCGGCCAGGGTGCTCACCGGGACGGCGGCGGCCAGGTCGTTGCCGCGCACGTCCACCCCGAACACCTCGGAGGCGGAGGTGAGGTTGCGGCGGTGGCCCTCGCCGATGCCGCCCGCGCGCACGATGTCGCCGATCTCCTGCTCCGGGTCGAGCACCAGCAGCGCGTTGAGCCGGTCGTGCAGGGCGACCGCCTCCTCGGTGGTGGGCGCGACGATCGGGGTCAGGCCGGGCAGCACCGCGACGTGGTCGGCGCGGCCGTACCGGGCGGCCCGGGCCTTGATGTCGGCGTAGTACTCCCGGCGCTTGGCCAGCGTCGGCTGCGGGCCGGCGAACACGATGTCCGCGTCGCGGGCGCCGAGTTCGCGGGAGCGGTCCGAGGTGCCGGCGTTGAACACCACCACGTGGCCCTGCGGCGGCCGGGCGACGTCCAGCGGGCCGTCCACCGAGAAGTACTCGCCCCGGTGGTCGATCCGGCGGGCCCCGGTGCCGTCCGGCTCCGGGGCGGAGTCCCACAGCTCGCGGACCACCCGGAGGGTCTCCTCGGCCCAGTCGTAGCGCCGGGAGGTGTCCCAGTGGGCGTCCCGGCCGAAGTTGTGGGCCGCCGCCGGGTCCGCGCCGGTGACCAGGTTCCAGGCCGCGCGGCCGTCGCTGAGGTGGTCCAGCGAGGCCAGCAGCCGGGCGATGGCGTACGGGTCGGAGTACGTCGGGTTGGCGGTGACCACCACGCCGATGTGGGTGGTGGCGGCGGCGATCGCCATGGCCGTGCTGTAGGGCTCCAGCCGGGAGATCTGCGCCGGGTTGCTGTGCTGCAATGCCGGGTCGCTGGCCAGCCGGTCGCCGAGGAAGACGAAGTCGAGCTTGGCCCGCTCGGCGCTGCGGCTGACCTCCTGGATGAGGCGGATGTCGTAGGCGGCGTCGGCGGCCGCGTCGGGGTGGCGCCACCCGGCGGAGTGGGTGCCGGTCGCCCAGAACATCAGCCCGAGGTGGAGTTCTCGCTCGGACACGTCGTCAGCTCCTCTCCGCGCCGGCGGCGGTGAGCCGGGCGACGATCCGGTTTTCGGGCCGGGCCAGCCCCAGCTGCTCGCGCAGGGTGCCGGCTCCGGAGGCGCCCGAGTAGCGCCCGGCCGCCCGCAGTTCGGGCAGCACCAGGTCGGTGAACGCCGCGACGCTCCCGGCCAGCGGGAGCCGCAGCACGAAGCCGTCCAGCGGCGTGCGGTCGGCCCAGGCGGCGAGTTGCCCGGCGACCTCGGCCGGGTCGCCGACCAGCACCGCGTGCCCGTCGTCGGAGCGCGGGGCGCCCGCCTCCGCGTGCAGTG
>NZ_MECK01000385.1 GCF_014596465.1 Streptomyces sp. CBMA123
GCCCGCGCGCCCCGCGGCGGTCGCCGCGGCGCCGGGCTGGGCGGCTCGGCCCCGCAGGTGGCCCGCTGGCTGGGCGACATCCGGGAGTACTTCCCGACCACCGTGGTCCAGCTGATGCAGCAGGACGCGATCACCCGGCTCGGCCTGGACCGGCTGCTGATGGAGCCGGAGATGCTGGAGGCCGTCGAGCCGGACGTGCACCTGGTCGCCACCCTGCTGTCGCTCAAGCACGCGCTGCCGGAGACCACCCGCGAGTCCGCCCGGGCCGTGGTCGGCAAGGTCGTCGCCGACCTGGAGCGCCGGCTCGCCGACCGGACCAGGGCCACCCTGGGCGGCGCCCTGGACCGCAGTGCCCGGGTGAACCGGCCGCGCCACCGGGACATCGACTGGGACCGGACGATCCGGGCCAACCTGAAGAACTACCTGCCCGAGCACGGCACCGTCGTGCCCGAGCGGCTGGTCGGCTACGCCCGCGCCCAGCGCGCGGTGAAGAAGGACGTCATCCTCTGCGTCGACCAGTCCGGCTCGATGGCGCCCTCGGTCGTCCACTCGGCGGTGTTCGGCGCGGTGCTGTCCTCGATGCGCACCCTGGACACCCGGCTGGTGGTCTTCGACACCTCGGTGGTCGACCTCACCGAGCAGCTCACCGACCCGGTGGACGTCCTGTTCGCCACCCAGCTCGGCGGCGGCACCGACATCAACCGGGCGCTCGCCTACTGCCAGTCGAAGATCACCCGGCCCTCCGAGACCATCGTGGTGCTGATCAGCGACCTCTACGAGGGCGGCATCCGGGACGGCATGCTGCGGCGGGTCGCCGCGATGAGGGCGGCCGGCGTCCAGTTCATCGCGCTGCTCGCGCTCTCCGACGAAGGTGCGCCGGCCTACGACCACGCCCATGCCGCCGCGCTGGCCGCGCTGGGCGCCCCGGCCTTCGCCTGCACCCCGGACGCCTTCCCCGGGATCATGGCGGCGGCGATCGAGAAGCGCCCGATCCCGCGGCAGCTGACCGCGGGCGTGAACAACGCTGACCAGGGGGTGTGACGAGTTCACCCGGGCGGGTGAAGCCGCCCGATCGGCGGACAGGGCGTCCGGGCCGATCTGTGACGGTTCTCACCCAAGCCGGACAGGGCCCCGGGCGGAACAGGCCCGTCCCACGGGGATAACCTGCCAGACGGACGTGACGCGCGTGTTGATTGACGTGTGCGCCCGTGGCTGTGTGGGCCGCAAGGCCGTACCTCTGCGTACCCGCACCGCTTCGACGACCCGCAGCGAAGATCCTGCCGTGGCACGCTCGTAGAGACACAATCCGCGACCACGAACAAGGACAAACACGTGGACCTGTTCGAGTACCAGGCGAGGGACCTCTTCGCCAAGCACGGTGTGCCCGTGCTTGACGGCGATGTCATCGAGACCGCCGCAGACGCTGCCGCCATCGCGGAGCGCTTCGGCGGCCGTGCCGTCGTCAAGGCTCAGGTGAAGGTGGGTGGCCGAGGCAAGGCCGGTGGCGTCAAGCTCGCCGCCGACCCGGCGGACGCCGTCGCCAAGGCCGAGCAGATCCTCGGCATGGACATCAAGGGCCACACCGTTCACAAGGTGATGCTGGCCCAGACCGCGGACATCAAGGACGAGTACTACGTCTCGTTCCTGCTGGACCGCACCAACCGCACCTTCCTGGCCATGGCCAGCGTCGAGGGCGGCGTGGAGATCGAGGTCGTCGCCGAGGAGAACCCCGACGCGCTCGCCAAGATCCCGGTCGACGCCAACGAGGGCTGCACCCCGGAGAAGGCCGCCGAGATCGTCGCCGCGGCGAAGTTCCCGGCCGAGGTCGCCGACCAGGTCGCCGACGTCCTGCAGAAGCTGTGGAAGGTCTTCATCGCCGAGGACGCCCTCCTCGTCGAGGTCAACCCGCTGATCAAGTCCGGCGAGGGCAAGATCATCGCGCTCGACGGCAAGGTCTCCCTGGACGAGAACGCGGACTTCCGCCAGCCCGAGCACGAGGCCCTGGAGGACAAGGCCGCGGCCAACCCGCTGGAGGCCGCCGCCAAGGCCAAGGGCCTGAACTACGTCAAGCTCGATGGCCAGGTCGGCATCATCGGCAACGGCGCGGGCCTCGTCATGAGCACCCTCGACGTGGTCGCCTACGCCGGTGAGAAGCACGGCGGCGTCAAGCCCGCCAACTTCCTCGACATCGGTGGCGGCGCGTCCGCCGAGGTCATGGCGAACGGCCTGGAGATCATCCTCGGCGACCCCGACGTCAAGTCGGTCTTCGTCAACGTCTTCGGTGGCATCACCGCCTGTGACGCGGTCGCCAACGGCATCGTGCAGGCCCTGGAGCTCCTCGCGAGCAAGGGCGAGAACGTCACCAAGCCGCTGGTCGTCCGCCTGGACGGCAACAACGCGGAGCTGGGTCGCAAGATCCTCGACGACGCCAACCACCCGCTGGTCCAGCGCGTGGACACCATGGACGGTGCGGCCGACCGCGCCGCCGAGCTGGCCAACAAGTAAGGAAGGGGACTTAACACCATGGCTATCTTCCTTACCAAGGACAGCAAGGTCATCGTCCAGGGCATGACCGGCGCCGAGGGCATGAAGCACACCCGCCGCATGCTCGCCTCCGGCACCCAGATCGTCGGCGGTGTCAACCCGCGCAAGGCCGGCACCACGGTCGACGTCGACGGCACCGAGATCCCGGTCTTCGGCTCCGTCGCCGAGGCCATGAAGGAGACCGGCGCCGACGTCTCCGTCCTCTTCGTGCCGCCGGCCTTCACCAAGGCCGCCGTCATCGAGGCCATCGACGCCGAGATCGAGCTGGCCATCGTCATCACCGAGGGCGTTCCGGTGCACGACACCGCCGCCTTCTGGGCGTACGCCGGTTCGAAGGGCAACAAGACCCGGATCATCGGCCCGAACTGCCCCGGCCTGATCAGCCCCGGACAGTCGAACGCCGGCATCATCCCGGCCGACATCACCACCTCCGGCAAGATCGGTCTGGTTTCGAAGTCGGGCACCCTGACCTACCAGCTCATGTACGAGCTGCGCGACATCGGCTTCTCCTCGGCCGTGGGCATCGGCGGTGACCCGGTCATCGGCACCACCCACATCGACGCCCTCAAGGCCTTCCAGGAGGACCCGGAGACCGAGGTCATCGTGATGATCGGTGAGATCGGTGGCGACGCCGAGGAGCGTGCCGCGGCCTACATCGCCGAGCACGTCACCAAGCCGGTCGTCGGCTACGTCGCGGGCTTCACCGCCCCCGAGGGCAAGACCATGGGCCACGCCGGCGCCATCGTCTCCGGCTCCTCGGGCACCGCCCAGGCGAAGAAGGAGGCCCTCGAGGCCGCCGGTGTCAAGGTCGGCAAGACGCCGTCCGAGACCGCCCGCCTGGCCCGCGAGATCATCGCCGGCTGACCCCGGTCACCCGCGCTGTGAGCGCCCCCGCCCTCCTCGGGCGGGGGCGCTCGCCGTTTCAGCGCGCGGGCCGGGCAGCAGCGCGCGGGCCCGGCTTCAGCGCTTGGGGCCGATGCTGCAGGGCAGCGGGGACCAGGCCGCGCACGCCGCCGGATCCTGCTGCGGGGGCGGGGCGGCACCCCGGGCCGCGACCGG
>NZ_MECK01000386.1 GCF_014596465.1 Streptomyces sp. CBMA123
GTCCGGGCGCAGGCCGCCGACGGCCAGCCGGGCGAGCGCGGCCGTCAGGGTCGGGACGCCGGGTCGACCACGGCGCAGCGCGGGCACGCCGACGAGGCGGTCGCCGTCGCCGAGGGTGTCGCGGGCGGCGGCGGTGAGGACGCCGTCCGGGCCGAGTTCGAGGAAGGTGGCGGCGCCGTGGCCCGCGAGGACGTGGACGGCGTCGGCGAAGCGGACGGTGCCGCGCACCTGCCGGGCCCAGTAGTCGGGCGCGGCGAGCTCGTCGGCGGTGGCGGGCGCGCCGGTGACGGTGGAGATCAGCGGGATCGCCGGGGCGTCGTAGGTGAGCGTGGCGGCGACGCGGGTGTAGGCGTCGAGCATCGGCTCCATGTGCGGCGAGTGGAAGGCGTGCGAGACGCGCAGCCGCTTGGTGCGTCGCCCGTTGACTCCGAACTCCCGTGCGATACGCAGGACTTCGTCCTCGTCGCCCGCGAGGACGAGCGAGGCGGGCCCGTTGACGGCGGCGATCGAGACGCCGTCCGTCAGCAGCGGCAGCACCTCCGCCTCCGCCGCCTCGACGGACACCATCGCTCCCCCGCCCGGCAGTTCGGACATCAGCCGGGCCCGGGCCGCGACCAGCGTGCAGGCGTCCTCCAACGAGAACACCCCCGCCACATGAGCCGCCGCGATCTCACCGATCGAATGACCCACCACGAAGTCCGGCCGCAGACCCCACGACTCCACCAACCGGAACAACGCCACCTCCAGCGCGAACAACGCCGGCTGCGCATACCCCGTGTCGTCCAGCAGCACGGCCTCCGCCGAACCCTCCGGCGCGAACAGGACGTCCCGGACGGGCCGTTCGTAGCCGAGGTCGAAGCGGGCGAGCACGGCGTCCAGCGCCTCCGCGTACACCGGGTACCGGTCGTACAACTCGCGGCCCATGGCCGGGTACTGGCTGCCCTGGCCGGTGAAGAGGAACGCCAGGCCGCCCCCGGCCGGTCGGCCGGTGACCAGGGCGGCGTCCGGCAGCCCGTCCCGCAGCGCGGCGAGGGCGCGCTCCAGCTCGGCGCGGTCGCCGGTGGTGACGGCGGCGCGGCGGTCGAGCGCGGTCCGGGTGGTGGCGAGGGAGAACGCCAGGTCGGTGAGCGGCAGTTCGGGCTGCTCGTCGAGCGCGGTGAGCAGCCGCGAGGCCTGGGCGCGCAGGGCCTCGTCGGTACGGGCGGACAGCGTGAAGGGCACGGTGTCGCCGTCCGTCGGGGCAGGAGCGGCGGGCGGGACCGGCACCTGTTCGAGGATCACGTGCGCGTTGGTGCCGCTGAGTCCGAAGGACGAGACGGCGGCCCGGCGAGGCCGCCCGGTCTCGGGCCAGTCGCGCGCCTCGGCGAGCAGCTCGATGGCGCCCTCCGTCCAGTCGACGTGCGTGGACGGCCGGTCGATGTGCAGGCTGGCCGGGAGCACGCCGCTGCGCAGCGCGAGCACGGTCTTGATGACGCCGGCCACGCCGGAGGCCATCTGGGTGTGGCCGATGTTGGACTTCACCGAGCCGAGCAGCAGCGGAAGTTCGCGGTCCTGGCCGTAGGTGGCGAGGAGCGCCTGGGCCTCGATCGGGTCGCCGAGCCTGGTGCCGGTGCCGTGGCCCTCGACGGCGTCGACCTCGCCCGGGGCGAGCCGGGCGTTGGCGAGCGCGGCGCGGATCACGCGCTGCTGCGCGGGCCCGTTGGGGGCGGTGAGCCCGTTGGAGGCGCCGTCCTGGTTGACGGCGGAGCCGCGCAGGACGGCCAGCACCGGGTGGCCGAGCCGCTCGGCGTCGGAGAGCCGCTCGACCAGGACGAGCCCGACGCCCTCGGCGAGGCTCATGCCGTCGGCGGCCTCGGCGTAGGCCTTGCAGCGGCCGTCCACAGCCATCGCGCGCTGGCGGCTGAAGCCGACGAACGCGTTGGGCGTGGCCATCACGCTGACGCCGCCGGCCAGGGCGAGGGAGCTCTCCCCGTTGCGCAGCGACTGGCAGGCCAGGTGCAGCGCGACGAGCGAGGACGAGCAGGCGGTGTCGAGGGTGACGGCCGGGCCCTCGAAACCGAAGGTGTAGGAGAGGCGCCCGGACAGCACGCTCGGGATGGTGCCGGTGACGAGGTGGCCCTCGGCGCCGTCCTGGGCGGAGTCGCCGGGGCTGTAGTCCTGGTAGCTGGCGCCGATGAAGGTGCCGGTCAGGCTGCCTCGCAGGGTGGACGGGTCGAGGCCGGCGCGTTCCATGGCCTCCCAGGCGGTCTCCAGCAGGAGCCGCTGCTGCGGGTCCATGGCGAGGGCCTCGCGCGGGGAGATGCCGAAGAACGCGGCGTCGAAGTCGGCGACGTCCTGCAGGAACCCGCCGCGCACCGAGTAGGTGCGGCCGGGCGCGTCCGGGTCCGGGTCGTAGAGCCCCTCGGTGTCCCAGCCGCGGTCCGCCGGGAACTCGGTGATGGCGTCGCCGCCCGAGGTGACGAGCCGCCAGAGGTCCTCGGGTGAGGCGATGCCGCCGGGGTAGCGGCAGCTCATGCCGATGATGGCGATCGGCTCGTCGAGCGCGACACCCGCCGCCGCCGGGGCGGAGCCGGCGACCGCGGCGCCGGCGATCTTCTCGCGCAGGAAGCGCACCAGGGCCGGCGGGTTCGGGTGGTCGAACACCAGGGTGCTGGGCAGCGTGAGCCCGGTCGCGGCGGCCAGCCGGTTGCGCAGGTCGACGGCGGTCAGCGAGTCGAAGCCGACGTCGCGGAAGGCCCGCTGCTCGGACAGCACGTCGGGCGAGGCGTGGCCGAGCGTGGTGGCCGCCTCGGCGCGGACCAGGTCCAGCAGCCGGCGTTCCTGCTCGGCGGCCGGCAGGGCGCGCAATCGGGCGGCGAACTCGCCGTCCCCGGACGGGCGTTCGGCTGCCTCGGCGAGCCGGCGCACCTCGGGGACGTCCTCGAACAGGGCGCTCGGGCGGCCGGAGGTGAAGACGGGGTGGTAGCGCTCCCAGTCGACGTCGGCGATCGCGAGCACCTGCTCGTCGGCGTCCAGGGCCTGGCGCAGGCCGTCCAGGGCGAGCGACGGGTCCATGAAGACCAGGCCGCTGCGCCGGATCTGGCCGGGGTCGACGCGGCCGAGTTTCAGGTCGTCGGCCCAGATGCCCCAGGAGATGGCGGTGGCCCGGCCGCCGCGGGCGCGGCGGTGCTCGGCGAGCGCGTTGAGGTAGGCGTTGCCGGCGACGTAGGCGGCGTGCCGGCCGCTGCCCCACATGCCGGCGGTGGAGGAGTACAGCACGAACGCGTCGAGCTGGTCGTCGGGCAGGAGTTCGTCGAGGTGGCGGGCGCCGGCGGTCTTGGCGTGCAGGACCTTGGCGAAGGCCTCGTGGGTGGTCTCCTCGACCGACAGCAGCTCGATGACGGCGGCGGTGTGCACGACGGTGCGCACCTCGTGGCCGGCGGCGGCGAGGTCGGCGAGCATCCGCGCGACGGCGTCGCGGTCGGTGAGGTCGCAGGCCGCCATCTCGGCCGCGCAGCCCGCGGCGGCGAGTTCGGCGAGCAGTTCGGCGGCGCCGGGCGCGGTGGCGCCGCGGCGGCTGGTGAGCACGATCCGCTCGGCGCCCTCGGCGGCGA
>NZ_MECK01000387.1 GCF_014596465.1 Streptomyces sp. CBMA123
ACTCGGCGGCGGTGGCGGCGCGCGCGGCGGCGGCGACCTCGACGGCGAGGTCCTGGGCGCGGTCGCGCTCGGCGGCGGCGCGGGAGGTGAGGGCGTGGGCGAGACGGCGGGCGCGGCGCTCGGCGGTGCGGTGGGCCTCGCGGACGGTCTCGCGGGCGGTGGTGGACTCGACGATGCGTTCCAGCAGGTCGAGCGAGCCGGCGGTGAAGTCGCGTTCGGCGGTGAGTTCGGCGCGCAGGCCGAGCTTGGCGGCGAAGCCGTGGACGAGGTCGGCCAGGCCGTCGGTGTCCCGGGTGTCGGTGACGGCGCGCAGCAGCAGGTCGGTGAAGTCCTTGTCCTGCTTGACCGCGAAGAGGCCGGCTGCCTCGCCCTCGTCGGCGTTCATCTCGCGCTGGTAGCGGAAGAGTTCGGGGTCGAGGCCGAGTTCGCCGAGGTGTTCGGTCCAGCGGTCGTGGCCGTCCTCGAAGACCAGGTCGAGGTGGGGGTGGGCCTTGCCGGCCTCGGTGAGGGCGTCGCGGAAGCCCTTCATGGTGCGGCGGCGGCCGCGGGCCTTCTGGTCGCCGACCAGGCTGACCCGTTCGGCGACCGGCAGTGAGTCGAGGGTGAGTCCGGGGCCGGGGCGGAAGGAGTACCAGGTCTCGGCGAACTTGCGCGGGTCGGAGGAGACCTGGCGGCCGCGCCACTCGCTGGCCTTGCCGACCACGATCAGTTCGCCGGTGACGGTGTGCTGCCACTCCAGGGCGACGTGGCCGCAGTCGTCGGCGAGCAGGAACTTGCGCAGCACGCCGGAGCTGGCGCCGCCGAGGGTGTTGCGGTGGCCGGGGAGCATCACCGAGAAGATCAGCTTGAGCAGGACGGACTTGCCGCCGCCGTTCTCCAGGAAGAGCACGCCGGCCGGGGCGGGGCGGCGGACCGGGCCGTCGGTCTCCTCGCCGAACAGGCCGATCTGCTGCGGGGCCGGGTCGGCGACGGGCTCGCCGACGCCGCGCAGGTCGAGCACCGTGTCGGCGTAGCGGGCGCCGGCCGGTCCGATCGAGTAGAGGCGGACCCGGTTGAGCTCGTACATGTGCGGCGGTTCTCCGTGCTGTCTACGTGAGTCGGACGGGTGTCAGAGCGAGTGGAACGGCAGGCCGGCGTCGGCGACCAGCTCGTCGCCGGTGTCCGGCGGCAGCAGGCTGGCGGTGCCGTCGGAGACCGGGA
This sequence comes from Streptomyces sp. CBMA123, assembly GCF_014596465.1. Taxonomy (GTDB): domain Bacteria; phylum Actinomycetota; class Actinomycetes; order Streptomycetales; family Streptomycetaceae; genus Kitasatospora. The sequence continues at coordinate 1,201 of NZ_MECK01000387.1, forward strand.
CGACGCCGAGGTCGAGCAGTTCCGCCATCGCCGCGCTGCCGGCCAGGTCGCGGACCTGGAGCTGGTAGCGGGCGGTGGTGCGGTAGGTGCCGCCGGAGTCGTCGGAGACCTTCTGCAGGAAGCCGGAGTCGACCAGGAACATGACGGCCTTGGCGACGATGCCGATGGTGGAGCCGGAGAGCCGGCGGGCGTCCTTGGTGGCGCCGGTGGCGGTGCGCCGGGCCCAGACCCGCCAGGCGGCCTCCAGGCCGGGGGCGTCCGAGGCCGGGTCGGTGTTGGCGCCCTCGGTGTCGGCCTGTTCTTCCAGGCGGCGGCAGGCCTGGCGGACGAAGGAGTCGACGCCGTTGACGGTGATCCGGCCGAGGTAGCCGTCGTCGGCGAGGTCCTCGGGGCGGGGGAAGGCCATCGCGGCGACGGCGAGGTGGGCCAGTCCGTGCAGGAAGCGGTCGGTGCTCTCGGAGGCGGCGCGGCGCGAGTAGTCGCCCATCCGGACGGCGAACAGCGACTCCTCGGCGGCGGCGACGGCCATGCCGGCCCGCGGCGAGACCTCCAGGACGACCAGGCCCATGCCGGTGGCGATGGCGTCGGCGAGGCGGGCGAACGGCGGGTCCTCGCGGTGGCGGCGGACGAGTTCGGCGTACTCGACGTCGCGGGCGGGGAGCAGCTTGGCCTGGAGGCCGAAGGAGACCAGCCGGGCGGCGTCGGCGACGTCGGCCGGGGTGATCGGCGCGGGGGCCGCGGGTTCGGTCTCGGCCGCCCAGGACGTGTCGTGGTGGGTCGTCACGGGCGGTGCTCCTCGGGGGTGGCGCGGTGGTTTCGGTTCGTCAACGTGGGTGCCTGGAAAGTCACTGCCCGGCCGGTCAGCCGGCGTCCTTGCGGTCGGCGGCCATGCCGACCGCGTCGAGCAGGACGCTGCCGACGATCAGGTCGGCGCCGCCGAACTCCCGGTCGTGCAGCGGGGTGCCGTCGTCCACGGCGAACAGCAGCCGCTCCTCGCCCTGGCGGTAGGCGGTGCCGACCGGCGGGCTGGCCGCGTGCACGGCCAGCAGGGCGACCAGGTACGGGAGTTCCGGGTCCTGCCGGCGGGCGTCGGCGAGCAGGCCGGAGAGCCGGCGGGGGGCGTCCGGGGGCAGGTCGAGCAGTTCCTGGGCCGCCTCCAGCTGGGCTTCGGAGAAGCGGCTGTCGTCCGGGGTGGCGACGAGGTCCGGGTCGGGGAGTTCGGCGCCGAGGTGTTCGCGCTCGACCGGCGGGGTGAGCAGCAGGTCGACCAGGTCGGCGACGCGGACCGAGACGGGCGTGCGCAGGCCGGCGCCGCGGGCGAAGAAGGCGCCGGTGGGGCGGACGGCCTGCTCTATCGGCAGCCGCAGCACGGGGGCGAGGAGCTGGCCGTAGAGGTCGATGCCGCTGCGGGCGCCGGGGGTGGCGAAGGCCTGGCGGTCCTGCTCGGCGCGGAACAGCGGGCCGGCCTCCAGCAGCCGGGTCTGCAGCTTCGTGTGGCGTCGGATGCAGTCCTTGACGATGTCGAGGAGCTCGGCGGCGCGGCGCTTGTGCTCCGCCCCTTCGGGAGTGTTTGGCTCGGCCTCGTCGCGGGCCTTGCGGATGTTGGTGAGAATCGCGTTCTCGTGCCGGTAGCGGTCGGCGATGTGGTCCAGCGCCTCGTCGATGAGGTCCGGGACGGCCTTCATCCAGTCGACCGCGCGGACGTTGCGGCGGGTGGCGTCGAGGGCGCGGCGCAGCGTCTCGGCGTACTGGACGGTGCGGTAGCGGGCCTGCTCGGCGGCGAGCTGGGCGTCGGCCAGGCGGCCGCGGCGGATCAGCACCTCCAGCTTGACCTCGGCGGCGATCTGGGCCGAGGTGACGTCGGTGTCGAGCGCGCCGACCAGGACGTTGACGGCCTCGTCGGTGGTGCGCAGGTAGACGCCGCCGTCGGGGCCGGGGACCTCCTCGATCAGCTTGAAGTCGTAGTCGCGGCGGACGTACTCGCCGTCGGCGCCGAAGGTGCCGTAGACGGCGCGGAAGCCGCGGTCCACGCTGCCGACGTTGATCAGCGACTCCAGCACCCAGCGGGCGACCCGCTCGTGCTCGGGGGCCGGCCGGTGCGGGGCCTGGGCGGCGACCCGGGGCAGCATCCGGGCGAGCACTATGTCGCGGTCGGCCCCGGTGTCGAAGTCCATGTGCAGGGTGACCAGGTCGATCGCGGCGAGGCCGACCTCGGCCATCGCGTAGCCGCCGTACTCACCGGCCAGGTTGACCTTGCGGTTGTCCAGGTCGTGCAGCGGGGCGGTGCAGGCCAGCGCCTTGAGCCGACGGGCCAGGCCTTCGTCGGCGGCGGGGCCGGGCGCGGGCCGCGGGGCGGGGAGCGCGCCCGCCGCGTCCGGCCACGG
>NZ_MECK01000388.1 GCF_014596465.1 Streptomyces sp. CBMA123
CCAGCCCGAGCGCGATCCGCCCCAGCGCCGACTCGTCCACCACGCCGCCCCCGGCCCGCCCGCGCGCCACGAACACCCCGGCGGCTCCGGCGGCGAAGCAGCCCGCCGGCAAGCAGGCCCCGGCCCCCGCCACGAACCCGCTCTTCGACCCGACGGTCCCGCCCCGGCCGACCCCGCCCGCCATCCCACCGGTCCGCACCGACACCCCCTGCCCACCCGGCCAGGCCATCACCTACGCCGGCTGCCGCCCCCTCGGCCCGGTCATCACCCTCGGCCCGACCTCCCCGCACACCTGAGCCCCGCACACCTGAGCCCCGCGCCCCTGAGCCCCGGGCGGCCGGACCGGCTGCCCGGCCTCAGCTCCTCGGCCCGCCGGTCCTTGGCGCTCGGCCTCGTCGGGTCGAGAACTCACCGGGTCGAGAACTCACTCCACGACCTGACGCCCGAAGCGACGTCGAAGACCTCGGACAGCGTCGAGAAGAAGGCGGCATCGCCGTTGCCGACCCAGAAGTACCGCCTGTCCGGCGATCCGTCGTCCCACACCATGAAGATCCCCGCCGTGCCGTCGCCGTTCACCGATACCGGCGCCAGCACGGCGTCCTCCGTCAGGCCTTCGTCGATGTGGACGTCGATGCCGGTGACGATCTCGCGGAAACGCAGCGCCCGGGCGAGCGCGTCCCCGGACGGCCAGTCCCGCCACCCCAGGAGGGGCATGCCGGAGCGGAAGTTGTCCATTCCGTCGGAGAACTCCAGGAATTCGCGGTAGCCCGGCTCGATCGGCTGCCGCAGCCACCCTTCGAGTTCCGAGATCCGGCTCGCATCGGCCGGCGGCCGAAGTCCCGGAGGCGCCGAGAGCACGGAGCCGGGGTCCGAACGGTGGTCGTCGGTCCTCGCGGCCACCAGTCTGTCGATCCACTCAGCCAACTCTCGCCGCTCCCATCGCGTTCGTGCACCCGCTCCAGGGTGGGTCCCCGGGGTCCGGGGCGTTCAGTCCCACCAGAAGTGCCCCTGGTGGGAGCCGGCCGACTGCTCGGCGTAGGCGGTGAGGCTGCCGGCGCCCCGGTGGATCCGGTCGGGGCGGAAAGCGGCGTGTTCGGCGGCCGGCGGCAGCGCCTCGGGCGTCCACGCGGCGAGCGTGACCGTGGCCGGGCCGGTCGCTCCGGGCACGGCCTTCGATCCCGACGTCATCGACGTCATCGCAGGGCACTGCCGGCGGCTGCACACCCAGCCGCGGGAGGCCTGGGAGCGCGAGGTGGTGCACACCGGCCGAACCGCGCGGCGGCCGGGGGTCAGCTGCCCGGGTGGGTGGCGGCCCAGCCGTGTTCGAGCAGGGCGAAGGCCTCGTCGGCGGCCCGGCGCGGGTCGGGGGCGCTCAGGATGAGGCTGCGGGCCTCCAGGGCGAAGCGGGCCAGGGCGGCGCAGCCGATGTCGTCCTGGGGTGCGCCCGTGGCTTCGGCGATGGCCTTCGCCAGGGCGGCCTCGTGGCGGGTCCACATGCGGTGGGCGTAGTCGCGCAGTGCGGGGGTGTCCTGGACGAGGCGGGTGAAGTCGGCGAACTGCGGGTGCACGGTGTGGACGGCGTACTGGGCCTGGCCCCGCAGGAGGTGTTCGCGCAGGGCCTGCGGGATCGACCGGCCCGGGGGGCGCTCGCGCACGGCGGCGACGAGGGCCGCCTCGAGGTCGTCCTCCTGGTCGAAGAGCAGGGCCTCCTTGCCGGGGAAGTGCTTGAACAGGGTGGTCACCGAGACGTCGGCGCGGTCGGCGACGTCTTTGACGCCGACCTGGTCGTAGCCGTGTTCGAGGAAGAGTTCGAGGGCGGCGTCGGCCAGGGCCTGACGGGTCTGGGCCTTCTTGCGCTCGCGGCGCCCGGGCGGTGCGGTCCGCACGGGCGGTGCGGTCGCTTCGGTCGGTGTGGTCGCTTCGGTCACCCGTCCACCATATCCCGGAGTGAAGTCACTGTGAAAGTGTAGTCATTGCACTTATTGAGCGAGTATGCTTTCTTGGTGGTGTCGCCGTGCCGTCCCCGGCGGCCCACCCATCTCCCGGAGGGAACTCCCGTGAACCCTGCAGCCCGTGAACCCCGCATCGCGATCGTCGGGGCCGGCCTCGGCGGCCTCACCTGCGCCCGCGTCCTCCAGCGGCACGGCCGCCGCGTCACCGTCTTCGAACGCGAGGCCTCCGCCGACGCCCGGCCCCAGGGCGGCACCCTCGACATGCACGCCGACACCGGCCAGGCCGCCCTGCGCGCGGCGGGCCTGCTCGACCGCTTCCACGCCCTCGCCCGCCCCGAGGGCGACGAGTGGCGCGTGCTCGACCCCGCCACCGGCGCCCTCCTGAACCACCAGCCGCCCTCCCCGGACGACGACGGCGGCGACGGCGGCCGGCCGGAGATCGACCGGGGCCAACTGCGCGGCCTGCTCCTGGACTCGCTCACCGAAGGCACCGTGCGGTGGGACCGCGCCGTCACCGGAGTCGCCCCGCAGCCGAACGGCACCGCCCGGCTGCACTTCGCCGACGGCACCGCCGAGGACTTCGACCTGGTGGTCGGCGCCGACGGCGCCTGGTCCCGCGTACGCCCGGCCCTGTCGCACGCCGTGCCCGGCTACACCGGCGTCACCTTCGTCGAGACCGGGTTCGACCACTGCGACACCCGCCACCCCGACCTCGCCCGGCTGGTCGGCAACGGGTCACTGCTGGCCAAGGGCACCGGCCGCTCCCTCGTCGCCCAGCGCAACAGCAACGGCCACATCCGCGCCTACATCGCCTTCCGCGCACCCCGGGACTGGCACCGGGCCGCCGGCGTCGACCTCACCGACCGGACGGCCGTACGCGCGCACCTGCTCGGGATGTTCGAGGGCTGGGACGAGAGCCTGCGCTCCCTCCTGCGCGACGGCGACCACGGCTTCGTCAACCGCCCCCTGTTCGTCCTGCCCGCCCCGCACACCTGGCAGCACGTCCCCGGCCTCACCCTGCTCGGCGACGCCGCCCACCTGATGCCCCCGGTCGGCCTCGGCGCCAACCTCGCCATGCTCGACGGCGCCGACCTCGCCCACGCCCTCACGGACGGCCCCGACATCGACGAGGCCGTCCGCGCCTACGAGGACGTCATGCTGCCGCGCTCGACCGAGGCCGCGACGGGCAGCGCGCGGGGGCTCGACCACCTCGTCCCCGCGACGGCGGGCTGAGACGGCGGGCTGAACCGGCCGGCCCGGGGCGGCGGCCAGGGACGAGCGCGTACCCCGTAAGCCCGGCAGGCCCGGCCGGGGCAGCACAACCGGCGTCGCCCACGGGCCCGCCCACCACCTCGACACCTCGGCTCCACGACGAACAGCACGCCCGCCTGCTCCCCGTGACGGCCCACCGAGCGGCCGGCCCACCCCCCCCCCCCCCCCCCCCCCCCCCCGGCGCCCCCCCCCCCCCGCCCCCCTCCCCCCCCCCCCCCCAGCCCCTCGGCCTCGGGGTGACCGTCACCGTCGGACTGCTCGCCACACCGCGCTTCGGCGCCCTAGGCCTGGCCGCCGGCAACGCGACCGGGATCACCACCACCGCCGCGCTGCTGCTGCACGGCCTGGTGC
>NZ_MECK01000389.1 GCF_014596465.1 Streptomyces sp. CBMA123
ATCCGGGCGGCAGCGCCAGCCGGCGACCTGCGGCACGGCGCGGACCCGGTGCACCTCGCGGGCGCCCACCGCGCGCGGCACCACCACCTCCCAGCCGCGCGGGTCCGGCAGGGCGGCGATCCGGGCGACCGCCTCGGCGGCGGTCAGCCACTGCTGGGCCTCCCTGGCGCGGTCCCGGTAGTGCCCGACCAGCACCTGCTGGGTGTCGTCCAGCCGGACGTGCACGGCGGCCAGCGAGCCCTTCGGGCCGAATCGGGCCAGTTCGCGCAGCCACTGGTGGGTGAGGGCGTAGGAGGGCAGCACGGGGAAGCAGTACACCCCGCGCACGCCGCCCTGGCCACGACTGTCGGCCCGGATCCCGGCGCGGCGGATGCGCGGCGTGTTCGCCGCGGACGTCAGGTGCACGAACATCGCCATGGGAGCGGATGGTAGCCGTCCGGGTGATCGCGGCTCGACGGGTTATCGGGCGGTCACGTTATCGTGCGGTCACGCCTCCGGACGCGGGCTCGTGCGGCGCTCGATCAGGGCGGCCAGGCCGTCCAGGATGCGGGCCAGGCCGAAGTCCAGGGCCTGGTCGCGTCCGTCCGGTTCGGCCATCGCGGCGGCCACGGCGGGGTAGCGGTCGGCGTGCCGGTGCACCACGGTGCCGAGGGCGGCGAGGAGTTCGGCCTCGGGGGAGCCGTCCGGGCCGGCCGCGCGGGCCTGCTCGGCGATGGTGCGCACGTGCCCGGCGAGCAGGACGGCGGCGTCCATCCGCTCGGCGCCGGTCAGTCCGTGGCCGTCGAGCGCGGCCACCACCCGCTCCAGCCAGGCGAGTTCCCTCGGGCCGAGCACCCGGGGGCCGAGGGTGGCGTCCAGCAGCCACGGGTGCCGGGCGAAGGCGGCGGACAAGTGGTGTGCCCAGGCGGTGAGTTGTTCCCGCCAGCCGGGTCCGTCCGGGCTGGCGGGGGGCTCGCCGACGGCCGACTCGGCCATCAGCGCGACGAGTTCGGCTTTGCCGGGGACATACCGGTAGAGCGACATCTTGGTGAAGTCGAGCAGTCCGGCGACCTTCTGCATGGAGACCGCGCCGAGCCCCTCCGCGTCCGCCAGCTCGACGCCGGCGGCGGCGATCCGCTCCAGGCTGAGGGCCGGCTTGGGCCCGCGGCTCGGCCGGGTGGGCTGTTCCCAGAGCAGTCGCACCGTGTCGTTCGCCGCCTCGCCCATCGTCCGCTCCCGTCCTGGGGGTTGCCTGCTCCCGGTAACTGCGTCTACCGTACACAGCAATGAACAGTGTCCGCCGGACACAGTTTTGATCCTCGGACGGAGTGGTTCCCATGAGCGCTTCCGCGCGCACCAGGGTGTTGGTCTCGGGCGCGAGCATCGCCGGCCCCGCGCTGGCCCACTGGCTGGGCCGGTACGGCTTCGAGGTCACCGTGGTCGAACTCGCGCCCGCGCTGCGCGGCGGCGGGCAGAACGTCGACTTCCGGGGGCGCACCCACCTCACCGTGCTGGAGCGGATGGGTGTGCTGGACGAGCTGCGCGCCCTCGACACCGGCGGCAGCCCGATCACCTTCGTGGACCAGCGCGGGCGCCGACTGCTGCACCTGCCCGCCGAGTTCGCGGGCGGCGAGCTGGAGATCCCGCGCGGCGAACTGGCCCAGGTGCTGTACCGGCACAGCGAGCCACGCGCCGAGTACGTCTTCGGCGACACCGTCGAGGCCCTCGAGGAGACGGCGAGCGGGGTGCGGGTCGCCTTCCGGCACGGCGCACCGCGCGAGTTCGACCTGGTGGTCGGCGCCGACGGGCTGCACTCCACCGTGCGGCGGCTCGCCTTCGGCCCCGAGCAGCGGTTCGTCCGCCACCTCGGCTACTACGCGGCCACCTGGCAGCTGCCGAACGACGGTGGGCTGCCGGACGGCGGAGCGGGCCTGAACGTCCCCGGCCGGCTGATGTCCGTCGGCCTCGACCCCCGCGACCCGGCCCGGGCGGGCGCCTTCTGCCTCTTCGCCTCGCCCGGACTGCGCTACGACCGCCACGACATCCGGCAGCAGAAGGCACTGATCCGGGACGCCTTCGCCGGCCTCGGCTGGCTGGTCCCGCAGCTGCTCCGGAGCCTGGACGCCGCGCCCGAGCTGTACTTCGACTCGATCAGCCGCGCCGACGTCCCCAGCTGGTCCAGCGGCCGGATCGTCCTGCTCGGCGACGCGGCCTGCGGCGCCACCATCGGCGGGATGGGCACCGGCACGGCGGTGGTGGCCGCCTACGTCCTCGCGGGCGAACTGGCCCTGGCCCGCGGCGACCACCGGGCCGCCTTCACCCGGTACGAGCAGCTGCTGCGCGGCTACGCCCAGGGCTGCCAGAAGGGCGGCGACCGCACCGGCCCGTTCCTCGCGCCACGCACCAGGGCCGGGCTGCGGCTGCGCAACGGACTGCTCAACCGGCGGTGGGTGCTGGAGCGGATGCTGGAGCTGGGAAAGCAGGTGTCCAGCGTCGAACTGCCCGACTACGCGGCGCTGCCGGCCGCCGCTCCGGTCAGTGAAGCGGGCTGATCCGGTTGCCGTTGTCGAGGACCGCCTCGACCTGGACGGCGCCCCTGGCGGGCCGCTCGACCGCCAGGGTGCGGTCCGGGACGGAGCGGTCGGCCGACCAGTCCGGGCCCTTGACGGTCAGCCGGGTGACCCGTCGGCTGCCCGCCGCGAGCAGGTAGTCCGCGCCCTGCGGGGAGTGCCACCACGTCCACGCGACGGTGTCCTGCTCGAAGTGGCCGCACGAGCGGCCCGGGCCGCCCCCGGTGCGCTGGGGCCCTCGGGCGGTCGGCAGCAGCACGGCGGTGGCCGCGCTGCCCTCGCCCGTCCAGCGGTCGGCCCGCAGACAGAACCAGGCGGCCGAGCCCCCGTTCTGCGGCAAGGGCTGCACCGCGAACGCCCACAGGTCGAGCTGCTTGACGCCCGGTGTGCCGTCCGGCACCGCGCAGCCGGCCCGTGCCCAGGCCAGCAGGGCCTCCGGGGCGACCGCCTCGCGCGGCTCGCGGGCGGGCTGGCCGCGGTCCGGCGGCGGGGTGTAGGTGAGGTGCGCCGGGAGGAGACCGCCCAGGTCGGCCAGCAGGAAGGCGTGCTTCTCGGCGATCACCGGGGAGGAGTGCAACTGGAGCACGGTGGCGCCCCGGCAGTCCGCCGGCCCGCCGCCCGGCGCGGCGGCGGTGACCCCGTCGGGATGGTCCAGCAGGCGGGCGGCGGCGTCGGGCTGGTCGATCCGGCGGGTCTCGGCGGTGTCCACCCAGGGTGCCAGCAGGTACCGCAGGGCGGTGCCCTGACGGCTCAGCACCACCGCGCCCGCCGTGGTCGGGTCCGCGTCGTCGGCCCGGGCGAGGTCCAGCCCGCCGCCGCGTCCGTCGGTGAACAGGGCGATCCGGCGGCCGTCGTACAGCACCGCCACACCGGTGCCGTCCACCGTCCCGGCGAACAGCAGCTGCGGCGGGACGGCGGGCGGGGCGGTGTCCGTACCCGGCTCGGCGTGGGTCTGCGGGCCCGGCTGCGCCCAGGCGGCCAGAGCCCGGCCCAGCAGCGCGCCGTCCTCGCGCCGG
>NZ_MECK01000390.1 GCF_014596465.1 Streptomyces sp. CBMA123
GTCGGCGGCGAGGGCGCGCCAGAACGGTGGGACGACCGGGGCCAGCCGCAGGGCCGCGCGGCCCTCGGCGTACTGCTGGGCGGCGGCGCTGCGGGCGGTGGGGGTCGCGCCGGGGAAGGGCGGGACGCCGGCAGCGAACACCTCGTGGATCACGATGCCGAGCGCCCAGATGTCGGCGGTGGTCCGGATCTTGACGCCGTCCGCGCCGAGCGGCGCGTTCCAGCGTTCCGGCGGGAGGTAATCGGGGGTGCCCATGGGGGCGGAGTGGCCGTGGGTGCCGGTGAGTTCGATGGCGAGGCCGAAGTCGGAGAGGCGGACCTCGCCGTTCCGGCCGATCAGGACGTTCTCGGGCTTGAGGTCGGTGTGGACCCAGCCGGAGCGGTGCAGATGGGCCAGTCCCTCGCAGATGCCGGCGATGATCCGGGCGCCCTGGGCCTCGTCGACGCCGGTGGCGAGCAGGTCGCGCAGGGTGCACCGGGCTCGTTCCATCACCAGGACGATGGCGCCGTCGAGCGCGGGGTGGTCGGGGGCGGCCAGGACGAGGGTGTCGAGCAGGCGGACCAGCCGGGGGTGCGGCGCGGTGCGGCCCAACTCGGCCTCACGGCGGGCGGCTTCGGTGACCTGACGGGCCTGGCGGGGGGCGAGTCCGGCGGTCGGCAGCACCTTGAGGGCGACCGTGCCGTCCTCGCCGTCCGGGCCGTCCGGGCCGTCCGGGCCGTCCGGGCCGTCCGTGCCGGTCGTCCCGTCGCCTCGGCGGGCGGCGTAGACCGTCGCCCAGCCGCCTTCGCCGATCGGCTCGGTGACGGTCCAGTCGCCGACCCGGTGGCCGGGTGGCAGCAGGTCCTCACCGTCCCCGTGGCAGGACGGGTCGTGCACCATCGAAGCCCCCTCCTACCGTCCGGGTTCGGCGGCTTCGGGGCGCGGCAGCAGCGCGAGGTGCTCCTCGCGGACGATGCCGAACTTCAGCGCGAGCCCGACGACGGCCTCGCGCTTGCCGTTGCGCCGGTCCGCGCGGCCCGCGCCGTCGGGCAGGTCGATGCGGAGCTTCTCGTCGGCGAGGTAGTCGAGGTGCGAGCTGACCGCGCGGGCGGTGAGCCGGGTGCAGGCGGGGTGGAGGCGCAGCCGCTCGACCACCTGGGGGGTGGTGGGCACGGCGGCGGGGGAGCGGTCGCGCAGCCACGGCTCGCAGAGCGCGACCAGGACCAGGAAGTAGGTGGCGGTCTCGTCCAGCGAGTAGGCCGTCATGGTGCGGCTCTCCCAGGAGCCGCGGCCGAGCGCGTGGGCGTCCAGGTAGACGTGGTCGGGCGCGAACACCTGGAAGGACAGCGGCGTTTCCCGTCGCGAGGGCAGCACCACCCGGGAGAACTCGAACGGGATCGGCGCCCCGATCCGCCGCGGCGGCACCCGCAGGTACTCGCCGGCGCCCTCCGGGTTCTCCACCAGGTAGGCGTGGGTGTCGCTGAGGTTGCTCAACTGCCAGTGGTCGTCGGTCGCGTGGATCTCGCCGGCGAGCCGGGAGACCGTCTCGTCGCCGAGCCGGAGCTCGACCGGCGTACGGGCGGAGCCGCGGCCGAAGCGCGCCCGCTCCCCCGGACCAAGCCGCAGGGTCACCGCGTCGTCGCCGTTCCCCGCCGGCAGGTGGACGAGAATCCCGCTCACCGTTCCTCCGTCCCGCGCACTGCTCCCCCGTTGCCGCGTTCCGTCTGCCGGTGGTGGCCAGACGGACCAACGTTACCTCCTTGAGCATGACAATAAACCGTATGGTGGTGCACGCCACGTGACGGGGGAGGTCGGAGAGTCGGGGGAGGGGCGGACGGGGTGAACGGCCGGCGGGCGGGAGCACTCGCGCTCCCGCCCGCCGGCCGCGGACCCGGTCGTGCTTCGGACGGACCGTCAGGGCACGGCGGGTCCGGCGGTGGTGTTGAGCCAGGCCCAGTCGGACCAGGTGGAGAATCCGGTCTGCCACTTGTGGTAGACGCCGGCGCTGCTGGTGCCGAACACCTCGATCCGGCCGTCGGCGTTGGTCGCCGCGACCACCTCGGTGCCGGCGCCGCCGAAGGTCTCCCACTGGCCGTACGGCGCGTTGACGCCGGTCTGCCAGAGGTGCTGCGCGGTGCCGGCGTTCATGGCGAACACCTCCACCCGGCCGTCCGGCGAACGCTCACTGGTCAGTTGGGAGTCGACGGGTCCGCCGGCGGCTTCCCAGTCGGACCAGGTGGTGGGGTTGGTCTGGTACTTGTGGTAGACGCCGGTGGGGCCGGAGGCGAAGACTTCGAGGCGGCCGTCCTGGTTGTGGTCGACGGTGAGGTCGTGGCCGCCGCCGCCGAAGGTCTCCCAGGTGGACCAGGCGCCGCTGACGGCGGTCTGCCACTGGTGCTGGAAGGTGGTGGAGTTGAGGGCGAAGACTTCGAGTCGGCCGTCGGGGGCCTTGCCGAGTCCGATCTCGCTGTTGGCGGGGCCGCCGCCGGTGGACTCCCAGTCCGACCAGCCGCTGTTCGGTGCGGACTGGTACTTGTGGAAGAGGCCGGCGGGGCCGGAGGCGAAGACTTCGAGTCGGCCGTCCTGGTTGGCGCCGACGGCGACGGCGTGGCCGCCACCGCCGAAGGTGTCCCAGCCCGACCAGGCGCCGGAGGGCTGGAGTTGGTAGCGGTGCTGGAGGGTGGTGCCGTTGAGGGCGAACATCTCCAGGCGGCCGTCCTGGTCGGCGCCGATCGCCAACTCCGCGCCACCCGGACCGCCGAGGCTCTCCCAGTCGGACCAGGCGCCGTTCACCGTGGTCTGCCAGGCGTGCGAGACACCGTTCGCCCCGGCCGCGAAGGCCTCCAGCCGGCCGTCCGCCGACCGAGCCGACACCACCTTCCCGGCCTGCGCCGGATACACCAACGGCGCCGGTCCCGGGTCGTGGTGGCCGAGCCGGTCGGCGGCGGCCTGCGCCGCGCCCAGGTAGCGCTGGTGGGCGCCCTGGTTGTAGGTCGACCAGGGCTGCCAGTTGGTGCCGCCGTTGGAGATGCGGAAGGCCGCGTTGGCGTTGCACTGGGCGTCGAAGGCACAGGCGTCGCTGACCTCGGGGTGCCAGTAGTCGTTGATCTCCCACAGGCCGCGGTCGCGGGACGGCGGGGTGTTGTTCTGGACGTTGGACGCCGACGGGTCGCAGCTGGACTCGGCCATGCCGACGGCGATCGCGGTCACCAGGGCGTCGCCCCGGAAACCCGCGGTGTAGCCGACCTCGGCGCACAGGTCGATGCCGGTGGCGGCCGGCGCGGGTGTGGCGCCGGCCATCAGGCCCGCCGCCACGCCCAGCGCGGCGAGGCCGGACAACAGGACGCGGTGGGGTGCCCGGCGGGCGCGGTGGGTGCTGGTCAAGTGATCGCTCCTCAACTGACGGCGGGTCCGGCGGTGGTGTTGAGCCAGGCCCAGTCGGACCAGGTGGAGAATCCGGTCTGCCACTTGTGGTAGACGCCGGCGCTGCTGGTGCCGAACACCTCGATCCGGCCGTCGGCGTTGGTGGTGGCGGTGATCTCGGTGCCGGCGCCGCCGAAGGTGTCCCACTGGCTGTAGGGGGCGTTCAGGTTGGTCTGCCAGGTGTGCTGCGCGGTGCTGCCGTTGATGGCGAACACCTCGACGCGGCCGTCCGCGGTCGGCTGGCTGGTCAGTTGGGAGTCGGCGGGTCCGCCGGCGGCTTCCCAGTCGGACCAGGTGGTGGGGTTGGTCTGGTACTTGTGGTAGACGCCGGTGGGGCCGGAGGCGAAGACTTCGAGGCGGCCGTCCTGGTTGTGGTCGACGGTGAGGTCGTGGCCGCCGCCGCCGAAGGTCTCCCAGGTGGACCAGGCGCCGCTGACGGCGGTCTGCCACTGGTGCTGGAAGGTGGTGGAGTTGAGGGCGAAGACTTCGAGTCGGCCGTCGGGGGCCTTGCCGAGTCCGATCTCGCTGTTGGCGGGGCCGCCGCCGGTGGACTCCCAGTCCGACCAGCCGCTGTTCGGTGCGGACTGGTACTTGTGGAACAGCCCGGCGGGGCCGGAGGCGAAGACTTCGAGCCGGCCGTCCTGGTTGGCGCCGACGGCGACGGCGTGGCCGCCACCGCCGAAGGTGTCCCAGCCCGACCAGGCGCCGGAGGGCTGGAGTTGGTAGCGGTGCTGGAGGGTGGTGCCGTTGAGGGCGAACATCTCCAGGCGGCCGTCCTGGTCGGCGCCGATCGCCAACTCCGCGCCACCCGGACCGCCGAGGCTCTCCCAGTCGGACCAGGCGCCGTTCACCGTGGTCTGCCAGGCGTGCGAGACACCGTTCGCCCCGGCCGCGAAGGCCTCCAGCCGGCCGTCCGCCGACCGCGCCGACACCACCTTCCCGGCCTGCGCCGGATACACCGGCGGCGCGGGGCGAGGACCGGTGCCCGGCGTGCAGGGCATGGTGATGCCGCGGTCCGCGAGGTACCCGATCGGATCGGTCCGCACGGTCGCGTTCGCGTCGGCCCAGACCCGCAGGTGCAGGTGCGGGCCGCTGGACTCGCCCTCGCTGCCCATCAGCGCGATCTGTTGACCGGCCGTCACATGGTCGCCGGTGGCGACGTCCCGCTCCTGCATGTGCCCGTACTCGGTGATGGTCCCGTCCGGGTGCAGGACGCGGATCCACTGGCCGTAGCCCTGCGCCGGGCCGGAGGCCAGTACCTGGCCGTCGCCGACCGCGTAGATCGGGGTGCCGTAGTTGTTGGCGATGTCGATGCCGTTGTGCTCCGGGGTGTAGCCCTGGGAGATGAACCCGGCGGCCGGACAGGACGCCGTGAACCCGGCGGCCACGGCGGGGGCGGCGGGTGCGGCCGAGGCGGAGGCAGCCGGCACGGTGACCGGCAGCAGCAGGGCGACCGCGGCCAGGGCCAGCCGCGAGCCGCGGCGGGAGAACGAGGAGAACACCCGAGCGCCCCTCACGCCGTGCGCAGCCGGTCGATGACGCCGTCGAGGTCGAGCCGCATCAGGTCGGGCCGGATGATGCCCCTGGGAGTGGGGTGGTGCGCGGTCAACGTGACCTCCTGAAGACGCGTGACGGCGGCCGCTCCCGACCGCCGGGTATCGAGCGGTTGGGACGGTAGCCACGCGCCGCGCGGCACAGAACCCGGAACCATACGGACTGACAGCAGCAGTGCGGCCGACCGAGACTGGTGCCTTTCGGGCCGCGTCGGATGCGTCGACGGATGCCGGCCACGGTGGCGCCGGCGGGACGCTCCGGCAGCGGCAGCGGCAGCGGCCGCGGTCGGCGCTCGCGAGGGCGGGCCTGGCGACCGAGGGGCCGTACCCGTGGGCGGGCGTCGAGCACTCCGAGGTGTTCCCGTCGCTGCTGCTGAACGACCCGAACACCCCACCCAAGCCCGACCCCGCCAACCGCCGCCCGAACGGCCCGGCCCCGCACCCCGCCCACCCGGCGGCCGGGCGTACGCAGGAACTGCCGTGCGATCCGTCACCGAGGTGACCGATGTCACGTGTCCAAACTGACGCACTGTCGGTTGGGTAATCGGTCCGACCGCAAGAATGGTCAGTTGACGGACAGTTCGGGAGATGACGCCATGGGAGATGACGCGGCGAAGGCCGGCGGCCCGGAGTTCAAGCTCAGGCCGGGGGACCTGAAGGACGCCGCGCCGACCTTCGAGAACCAGAGCAAGGCGCTCAAGGAGGCGCTCGACAAGCTCAGGAAGAGCCTCACCGAGGCCGGCAGTCCGTGGGGCGGCGACAAGCAGGGCAACGAGTTCGCGGCTGCCTACAACGGCCCGCACGACCACGTGCTCTCCGCTCTCGACGTCCTGGTCACCGGACTCGGCAGCATCGCCACCGGCCTGCAAGCCCACGCCGACAACCACACCGGCGCCGACGACCACGCCAAGCGGAACCTGCTGCCATGACCCGCCGCAGCCCTGACGCAGGGGCGGCCCGTGGGTGAGTCCGCGGTCGCGAAGGCCGTCCAGAAGGTCACCGGCATGTGGTGGCCCGACGCCGACCCCGACAAGCTCCGCAAGGCCGCGGACGCCTGGGACGCGATGGCCACCGCGATCGACAACGTCACCGTGCCCACCAACCAGGCCGCCGCCGCCGTCGTCGCCGGCAACCACGGCCCCGCCATCGACGCCTTCGGCACGTTCTGGGGCCGGTACTACGGGGGCAAGGACAGCGCGGGCAAGGGCAAGGGCTGGCTACCCGAGACCGCCGACGCCTGCCGCAGCCTGGCCAAGGCGCTGCGCGACTTCGCCCACGAAGTCGACAAGGCGATCAAGAAGCTGGAGGAGGAGGCCGCGATCGTCGGCGGCACCCTCGTCGTCGGTACCGCCCTGGCCTTCGTCACCTTCAGCATCTCGGCGGACATCGCCGCCGCCACCGCCGCGGGCATCGTCGCCACGGCGGCATCGGTCGGCGTCGCCGTCTCCGAGGCCATCGCCACCATCGCCGCCACCGTGCTGGTCGGCGCCGCCTTCGGTGCCGTCGAGGCGATCACCGTCGACCTCGCCGTCGCCCAGCCGATCCGGGTCGAGTTCTTCGACGACGGCGGCTACAGCCTCACCGAAGCCGTCGACTCCGCCAAGACCGGCGGCATCATGGGCGGCGCCGGCGGCGGCCTCGGTGCCGGCGCCCGGGTCGTCTCCACCGCCGCCGAGAGCGCCGAGAACGCCTCCGTCGCCCTCGCTGGCCTGGCCAAGGTCACGGGCGCCGCCGACACCGTCCCCGGCCGCATGATCACCGGAGCCGGCCTCAGCTACGGCTACGACGCCGAGTTCAAGACCGGCCCGGTCATGCCCCTCGACGTCGTCGTCGGTGGAGTCGGCGGTGCGGCGGGACCACGTGGACGTTCCGGCGACAACGTTCCACGCGGCCCGAAGCATGCCAAACCCGTTGAGCTACCGATGCCCGGCAAGTTGCCGCTTGAGTATGTCGAAGATCACCCGACGATCGCGAAGGTGAAAGCGGAGCTGGCGAGCGTGCCGTCCGAGATCTTCAACAAGGTCTGGGCCCATCTGAAGGAGGTGCCGGGTGGCGGGGTCAGTATCGGCCCCCGGCCCATCACGCAGCTCCCGGGCGGCTACCATCTCGCCGGCGTCAGCCCGGTGGGAGGAACTTCACCGGCGGATCACGTACCTGGTATGTACATACCTGGCCAGCGTAGGCTCCTGGTCAATTCGGCTGCCAAGACGCCGAGTAGTGTTGCTGTCCATGAGTTCGGGCATGCGGTCGATGAAGCTTATGGCAATCTGAGTCGTCAGCCAGAGTGGCTGCATGTGCAACAGCAGGTCATGGACCGGATCGGCAACAACCCACGGCTGACTCCGTACATTCGCCAGCCGCACGAGTACTTCGCCGAGGCGTTCAATCAGTGGACTGTCAAGAGGCTGGAAAGATTTACGTTCGGCGACCGCGAGGCCGCGCGGCTCCTGGAGGAATATTTTGAGCGAGCATTCTGAGCCCTATGAAGTCACCGACTACCCGATGCTCGACGCCAATGGCGTCACCATCTGGTTGAAGTACGGCGGAAGGACCGTGGAGGGGTACTTCTACGACGGGTGGTACAAGTTCGAGCCGGGGGATCCCCGCTACGACGAACTCCTCCCGCAAGCACGGCAGAATCCGCAGGATGTCGAAGAGAGCAACGCCCCGATCTACCCCGAGACCATGGCCATGCTGGACGAGATGCAGCGCAAGACGCGGGAGCGGAACGCCGGGCATTAGCAGAACGGGGTTTGCGCGGAGCCCGGGCGACGGTCCGGGCTCCGCGCGTGCGGAGCGGCGCCGCTCCTTGGAGGTCCATCCGTTCCGGTGGGTCATGAGGGATCAGCCGCGCTTGCCGCCGAAGCGCAGCTTCCACGGGGTGAGGGCGGATTCGAGCTGCACGGCCAGGCTCATCTTCGACACGCCCTGCCCGCGTTCCTCGAAGCGAATCGGCACTTCGAGGATGGTGAGTCCGCGCGTGACCGCGCGGTGGTTCATCTCGACCTGGAAGGAATAGCCGTTGCTGTGCACGGAGTTCGGGTCGATCGCGCGCAGTGTCTCGGCGCGCCATGCCTTGAATCCGGCGGTGGCGTCCTTCAGGCGCAGCCGCAGGATCGCGTTGACGTAGCCGTTGGCCCAGACCGACAGGGCTCTGCGGGACCAGGGCCAGTCGGCGGCGGTGGAGCCACCGGCCACGTAGCGCGAGCCGATCACGGCGGCGGCGCCCTTCGTCAGCAGGGCGTCGAGCATGACCGGGATCGCCGAGACGGGGTGGGAGAGGTCGGCGTCCATCTGGACCACGATGTCGGCGCCCTGTTCCAGCGCCCGGATCATGCCGGCGATGTAGGCGCGGCCGAGTCCGTCCTTGGTGTCGCGGTGGAGCACGCTGACGTTGTCCGGCGACTCGGCCGCGAGTTTGTCGGCGATCTCGCCGGTGCCGTCGGGTGAGTTGTCGTCGACCACGAGCAGGTGCAGGTTCGGTACCGGCAGGTCCGCGAGCAGACCGGCCAGGACCGGCAGGTTGTCCCGCTCGTTGTAGGTCGGCACGACGACGACGGTCTTCGGGGATGCGACGGTCATCGGCAGCTCCTCGGGTCGGAAACGGGTCAGGGGCTGGTCATCTGGCGCCCGCGGGGCGCCGCGCGTCCTGTTCGTGTGAGGGGGCGGGCCGGAGCCGCCGGAAGAAGTCGAGGATCTGTCGGTTCACCTCCTCCGGTTGCTCCAGGTACCCGTAGTGGCCCGCGTGGGGGATCAGCCGGTGGGCGGCGCCGGGGATGGCCCGGGCCACCTCGGCGACCAGGTGCGGGGGCGTGACCAGGTCGTCGGCGAAGCCGATGACCAGACACGGAGTGGTGATCGCGGCGTAGGCCGCGAGGCGACCGGGGTCCGGTGTGAGGGCGAGCTGGTGCCGCAGGCCGGGGCCGGTGGACAGCGACTGTTCGAACACCGACAGCCAGTCGGACACCGCGAGGTCGTCGTCGAGTGTCCGCGGGGACAGGTTCTGGATCGCCTGCTGGGCCGCGTGGTACCGGCGTGGCAGTGTGATGCCGGAGTCCAGCAGCTCGATCTCGGCGCGGGCGGCGGCCGCGCGCAGCCGGTCGTCGCGGCCTCGGGTGGCCATCAGTACGGCGGCGGTGGCCAGGTCGGGCCGGGTCAGCAGCAACTCCTGGACCACGTAAGCGCCGAGCGACGTCCCCACCAGGCGGCACGGTCCGGCGTGCAGGTGCTCGATCAGCCCGGCCAGATCGGCCGCGAGGTCGCCGACCGTGAAGCCGGCCTCGCCGGGGTCGCTGGGGGGCACGCCCCGGGAGTCGTACGTGATGACTCGGTAGCCGGCCTCGGTGAGCGCCGGTGCCTGGTGCAGGTGCCAGGCCCGGCCGCGACCGCCGGCGCCCATGACCAGGACGACCGGCTCTCCGGCTTCCCGGCCGTCGGGTGCGTGGTCGTCGTAGTGCAGCTGTGTCCCGCCGACGGTCGCGACGCTCATCAGCGGTCGGCCAGGCGATCGGCCATGCGGTCGGCCAGGCTCTTCGGGCGCATGTCGGTCCAGTGCTCCTCGACGTACGCGAGGCAGGTGCCGCGGTCCGTGTCGGCCAGCGCGACCGACCACCCCGGGGGAACGGCGGCGAACGCGGGCCAGAGCGAGTGCTGACCCTCGTCGTTGGTCAGCACCTTGAACGTCGCGTCCGGGTCGTCGAACGGATTCGTCATCATCTGCTCCTTCGGGGGAGGGGTTTCAGGCGAGTGCCTGGCCGGAGACGAGCGTCTCGGCGTATCCGAAGACGTGGCCGCGCCCGACCGAGACCGGCCGCAGCGAGGCGAAGTCCGCGTCGAGCACGTCGAACATCTCCAGCGTCGCGTCGCCCGACCACACCTCGGAGAACTCGACCCCCGTGACGGTCGAGGTCACCAGCCCGACGGGCGGCTGCTCGCCGGGGAGCCAGGCCGGCTGGACCCGGCTGTGCACCAGCGGCACGGTGTGCAGCAGCGGCGGTTCGGCGGCCGGGGCGGTCACGCTCACCGAGGCCTGGGCGATCCGGCGGCCGCCGGTCGCGGCGGTGCCGTGGTAGGTGCCCGCGGCGGAGCCCAGCGGCCCCGCCCTGCCGACCCGCATCGGCCGGGTCTGGTGCACCTCGCCGAACTGCTTCGGCATCCCCTGCACCCAGCCGCGCAGCAGCGGCACGGGCTGGTCGACCCAGGCGTACGGGCAGCGGGCCAGGCGGCGGCCGCGGTACTCGCAGCCGAGCAGGATCAGGAACTCGCTGAACTGGCTGGCACCCGGATCGGCCAGCTCGGTGCCCGGCTCCGAGCACCACTGCCAGTGCGCGAAGACCGCGGCGGCCTGCCCCGGATCGGCACCGGGGTCGAGCTCGGGCGGGAGGAACCGCGCTGCCGCTACCGGGTCCACCCGGTAGTCGACCATGACGACCTCGCCGGAGAAGTGCCACGGCGGAGGGGTCAACGTGGCCGAGGTGCCGGACGGGGAGAGCGGCAGGCTGTAGCCGAGCAGGCCGCTGACGACGGAACTGGTCATCGGAGGGTTTCCTGGTTTCTCCAGGCGGTGGCGAGCCGTGCGGCCGCCTCCGCCAGTCGGTCGGGGGAGTTGAAGCTGTACGCGAGTCGCAGATGGGTGCCGGTCGCGCTGCCGAAGCGGGAGCCCGGGGCCACCGCGACGCCCGCCCGGTCGGCGGCGGCGAGCAGGGACGCCTCGCCGCGCCGCGGGTCGAAGGTCAGCCAGACGAAGAAGCCGCCGGCCGGACGGTCGATGGTCACCGACTCGCCCAGGTGGGCCCGCAGGGCGGCCACCAGCGTCTCGCGCCGCAGCCGGAGTTGCGCACGCAGCCACGACAGGCGCCGGTCGTAGCGGCCGTCCCCCATCAGCATGGCCACGGCCAGTGAGGTCAGGTGGTTGAGCGCTCCGCCGCTGACCAGCTGGCCGCGGCCGGTCAGTGTCTCGACCAGGTCCGGCCCGGCTTCCAGCCAGCCGAGCCGCAGGCCCGGTCCGAGCGTCTTGGCGAACGAGCCGAGCCGGATCACCCCCTGCCGTCCGGCCAGCGCGGCGAGCGAGGGCGGTGGTGCGGTGCGGTCCAGGCTCAGTTCGGCGTACGCGTCGTCCTCCACGATCGGTACCCCGTGCCGGGCGGCGACCGCGAGCAGCTCCCGGCGGCGCGGTTCGCCGGCGACCGTGCCGGTCGGGTTGTGGAAGGTGGGCGTCAGGTAGCCGAAGGCCACGTCGTCGCCCTGGGACAGGGCCCGGTCCAGGTCCTGCGCCCGCATGCCCTCACCGTCGGCGTCCACCTCGCGCAGTCGCAGGCCGTGGTCGGTCATGATCCTGCGGCCCAGGTCGTAGCACGTGCGCTCGACGACGACGGTCCGGCCGGGCCGGCCCAGGACGGTGCACAGCAGGGCCAGCGCCTGTGAGGTGCCGGCGGTGACCATGATCTCCTCGGCCGCGCAGCCGTGGCGGGCGGCCAGCAGGGCGCGCAGCGGCTCGGCTCCGGCGTTGGCGCCGTAACTGAGCGCCGCGGGGCCGAACTCGGTGAGGGCCTCCGCGTAGAGCGGCAGCACCTCGTCGACCGGCAGCAGGTTCGGTTCGAGGTAGCCGGGTCCGAGGTCGATGACGCCGGGTGGGGAGACGGCCTGCACCACTCCCGCACGCCACCAGCGGGTGTGCGGGAGCGGGGCGGCCGTGGTGTCCGGTGGAACCATCAGCTCTGCAGCCCCGGAGCGGCCAGCAGGGCCGAGCGCAGCACCTGCGCGCCCGTGACCAGGGTGGAGGGGTTGCGGGACAGGGCCAGGCGCAGCATCCGCTCGCCCTCGTCCGGCCTCGCCCAGTGGAACTTCTGGCAGGGCAGCACGTAGAGGTTGTGGGAGCGGACCGCGGACCAGACGTCCAGCGCCAGCCGGGAGCCGACGTGCAGGCGCTCCACGCTGGTCCGGGCGTGTTCGTCGACGAAGGCGATGTCGGGTACGCCCGCGAGCTCGGCGCGCACCAGGGCCCGGTTCTCGGCGATCGTGCGCTGCAGCTCGGTCAGGCCGCCGTCCGCCCCGTCGTCCGCGAACCGCTTCACCATGAGCAGGATCAGCGGCGAGGTGCCGAGCAGGATGTCCGAGTGGATCTTCTCGATCGGCAGGTCCACGTTGGCCGAGCGGACCAGCCAGCCGATCTTGAGCTCCAGCGTGGGCCACAGCTTTCCGGTGTCCTCGATGACCACCCAGCGGCAGCCGCTCCCGTCGAGGACGGTGTAGTGGTCGAACTGGGCGTCGGGGTCGAACCCGCGGAACGACGTGTCCAGGGCCAGCACCACGTCGTGCTCGGCGCACTGCTCGGCGAGCCTGGTCAGGCGGGCCTCCGTCATCACCCGGCCGGTGGGGTTGTTCGGCGTGGTGACGAAGACGCAGCCCACCTGCCGGAGCAGCTCGGCCGGCAGGTCGTCGTCGTGGGCCTGCTCCTCCTCGACCGGGATCAGCCGCAGGCCGACCCCGCGCAGGATGTCGGGGATGTTGTCGAACGTGGGGTGGATCAGCGCCACCGCGTCGGACGAGGTGACCAGCGAGCGGGCGAGGATCTCCATGGCCAGCGAGGAGGAGTAGCAGCTCAGCGTCCGCCCGGCGGCGAACGGGTGGCTGTGCTGGCCGAGCATGCCGAAGAACGAGTCGGCGGCCTCCTGCTCGATCTCCGCCACCGGACGGAGGACGGCCTCGGCCCACATGTCCGGCAGCTCGGCGACGATCTTGGCCTGCGCGGCCGTGAGTTGCTGGCGGGCGTGCCCGTCGGCGAGGTTCATCGAGCTGTTCAGGGCGAGGGTCTCGAATTGGGTCAGGTTCTCCGCGGAGACCGTCGGCAGAATTCTGTTCACAAGCACCTCTCAGGAGAGTGTCGGGCGAAGTGTGCTTGGAGCCACGGCGGTTGCCGGGACTCACCGGCTCGGGCGCCGGGATAGGAATCGCATTGACCTGCTGTCAGCAGTAGGCGAACCGGGTGAGCAATCGTTCGGCGTCGTCGATGCGTTCACCGGACGGCAGCCCGGCTTTTCCGACGAAGCGTTTGAGGTACCCGGCCCCCTCGGTGCCGCCGGAGCCGGTCATGTCCGGCAGGTAGCGGCGGCCGAATCCGTAGTGCCGGCCGCGCCAGACGTGCAGTGGCGCTTCGCTCGCGGCGAATGCCTCGCGAACGTCGGCGTCGCGGGCGCCGGCCGCGGCGTCCCGCAGGGACGTGAACTCGCGGAGCACCGGGTCGTTGACCGGGGCCAGGTGTGCGAACCCCTTGTAGATCTCGATCTTCCGCTCGTCGTAGCCGTACACCACCAGTTCCATCAGGTGGTAGTTGAGCGACTGGACGGCGCTGGCGCTCCCGGTCGCGTCCCGGAAGCCCTTGAAGAGCTCCGGGGTCAGCGTCCGCAGCGCGTGGAAGACCACGTTCAGCAGCTCGGCCGCCCAGGTCAGCTGGCTCATCCGCAGGACGTACTCGGCGCGGTCGTGGTCGATGGCCTCGGTCGCGCGGCGCGCGGTCCAGCGGACGAGGAAGAAGCCGATCTCGCAGGCCTGCACGGCGCGCATGAAGATGTGCTCGTCGTGCTTGTCCGACCGGCGGAATCCCGAACAGCGGTTGACCACCATCAGGTCGTGGATCAGCACGCCGTCGTGGCCGGCGAGCCGGACCAGCCCGGCGCTCGCCATGGTGCGGTCCGGGCCGATCGGGGACCGGCCCAGGTGGGCGAGCACGGCCTCCAGGCGGAGCACGCGTTCCGCGCCCTCCTCGACCGTGGTCTCGTGCAGTCCGGCCTCGCGCTCCTCCAGCCCGATCAGGTC
Source organism: Streptomyces sp. CBMA123 (assembly GCF_014596465.1). GTDB lineage: Bacteria > Actinomycetota > Actinomycetes > Streptomycetales > Streptomycetaceae > Kitasatospora. The sequence goes on from NZ_MECK01000390.1 coordinate 13,770, forward strand.
GGTGACCAGTGCGTGCACCAGCAGCAGGCCGGCCTGGTACGGGTCCTCCCGCCGGGCGAAGTACCAGCCGGCCACGTGCAGTCCGGTGTAGCGGTAGTACTCGGGTATGTCGAGCCGCCGGCTGAACGGCCGGGTCAGCAGCCGCAGGATCTCGTTCTCGTCGGTGTCCGGCCCGGCCACGGCCGCGTCGTAGCGCCCGGACAGCCGCAGGACCTCGTGCTCGGGCAGCTCGGCGAGCGGCGTCGCGTGCAGCCGGGCGGCCAACTCGGCGCAGGCGGCGGGCAGTTCCCGCGAGCGGGGCGGGGTGACGGCTCGTGCGGTGCTCACCGCTCGGACCCGCTCGTCGCGCGCCGGCCGATGATCAGGTGCTTGTCGCCGCTGGAGCGCCGGACCGTGCCGTCCGCGAATCCGGCCTGTCGCAGCAGGTCCAGGTACTCGGCCGCGGTGCGGTGCCGGCCCTGGGTCTCGATGTGCATGGAGAGGTTCATGACGGCCGTGGCGAGCGGGCCGCCGCGGTCGTCGTCGAAGAGCCGCTCCATGATCAGGACCCGGCCGCCGGGCAGGCACGCCTCGTACGCCTTGCGCAGCAGCGTCGCGCAGGTCTGGTCGTCCCAGTCGGACAGGATGTAGCCGAAGGCGAAGCAGTCGCCGGCCGGCAGCGGGTCGTGGAAGAAGTCGCCGGCCGTGAAGGCCAGCCGGTCGTCGAGCCCGTGCTCGGCGGACCGCGCGGCCAGGTGCGGACCCACCTGGGGAAGGTCGAACACGGTCGAGCGCAGCTGGGGAAAGGCCTGCAGGGCGGCCACGGAGAAGGGCCCGCTCGCTCCGCCCACGTCGATCAGCTGACGCGCGCCGCTCAGGTCGGCCAGGGCGGCGAGTTCGTGCGAGACGTGGTGGCTGAGGCCCCACATCGCGCCCAGGAAGCGGCCCACCGACTCGTCGTCGCGGTAGATGGCCTCGAACGGAGCCGGCTCGTCCCGGTCGGTCTCGACCTTGCCCACGTGCAGGTAGCCGCTCAGTTGTCCGAACTGCCCGGCGGTGTCGTCGATCAGGTGGTCGACGAATCCCATCAGGTAGCGGGGGTCCGCGCGGTCGACGTAGGGCCTCACGTCCGCCGCGAGTGCGTAGCACCCGCCTTCGGCGTCGAGGACGCCGAAGGCGGACAGCACCAGCAGGAGTCGCTCCAGGGTGTCCTCGTCGACGGTCAGGGCGGCCGCGATCTTTCCGGCGCTTTCGCCGCTGTGTCGGGTCAGGTACTCGAAGACGCCGTGCCGGTCCGCGATGCGCAGAGCGTGGGTGGCGTACATTCCGTAGACGGCGCGTTCCAGATCCGCAGGAATCATTGTTTTCGCTGCCCATCGGTGCAAGGGAATGGTCGGGCATGGTCGGGCGGCAGGTTTTCCAGGAGGCCGCCGGGATTCCGGGCGTGGGATTGCCCGGTGCCCGGGAGTGAGGATTCGCCCGGGGTCGCTGAGAAGTATTTCGGCGCACGCGACGGATCGGCCATCTTCTTGACCGCAGAGTGAAACCCCCAGTTCAGGGGTGTTTCCGGAAAGCCGGACGAGCGGTTTCACGCCTGACCGGCAGGGCGGCGGGGCCGGCGGTGACCGTGGCTCGGGACTCGCACCGCCCGGGCCGACATGGAGGGGAGGATTCCGCTCCGGTCGGCCGCACCCCGGGCGTCGAGTTTCGGACGGGCGGTCGGCGCGGGAGCCTGGTTCGAATGGGAAAGCGCTGGTGGGAACCGTTATTCGAGGGCCGTCGGGGCGGGCTCTAAGATCATTTTTCCGCTGGGCTCGGGTTGATCGTGGAGGGCGTCAGACGGTACGGTTCCAGCAAAAAGGGGGAAAGGGTCTCCAGTGAGTAGTGGATATGCTCTCCTGTTGGAATCTGTGACAAAAACCTACGGTTCCGGCCGCAATGTGGTCACAGCCTTGAATGACGTGACGATCGGCGTGCGGCGGGGAACATTCGTCGCGATCATGGGCCCCTCCGGCTCGGGCAAGAGCACGTTCCTGCACTGCTCGGCCGGTCTCGACCAACCCACGGCGGGCGGCGTGACCCTGGGCGACACCCGCCTGGCCGGGCTGAACGAGGAGCAGCTCACCGAGATGCGACGGGAACGGGTCGGGTTCGTCTTCCAGGCGTACAACCTGCTCGACTCGCTCACCATCGCCGACAACGTGGGCCTGCCCTTCCGGCTGGCCGGCGAGCCCGTCCCCACCGACCGGGTGCGTGCCGCGCTGGCGAACGTCGGGCTCGACGACATGGGCGACCGCTACCCCGGGCAACTGTCGGGCGGTCAGCGGCAGCGGGTGGCCATCGCCCGGGCCCTCATCACGGGACCTGACGTGATCTTCGCCGACGAGCCCACGGGTGCGCTCGACACACGTACCGGCAGGCAGGTCCTGCAACTGCTGCGGGGGGTCGTGGACCGGACCGGCCAGACCGTGGTGATGGTGACCCATGACCCGGTCGCCGCCTCGCACGCGGACTCGGTGACCTTCCTGGCCGACGGCCGGCTGGCCGGCGAACTCGTCGGGCCGACGCCGGAACTGGTGGCCGACCGGATGACCAGGCTGGGTGAGTGGTGAGCCGCAGAAAGAAGGCCGAGCCGGCGGATCCGCCGGCGGCCCAGAAGGCCAAGAAGAAGATCCGCACCCTCTCGCGGCAGAACCTCTCGCTGGCCTGGAGCACGATTCGCGGCCGCAAGGGCGGCTTCGCGGCGGTGCTGGTCGCCGTCGCGGTCGGCTCCGCCGTGATCACCGCCTGCGGGGTGCTGCTGGAGACCGGGATCAGCTCGGGAGTCCCGGCCGAGCGCTACCACCAGGCAGCCGTGGTCGCCGGCGGCTACCAGGCCATGCCCGTCGACGGCGACACCGACCCGAGGCTCTCCGAACGGGTCAGGCTGCCCGCCGACACGGTCGCGAAGGTCGCCGCGGTCCAGGGCGTCCAGTCCGCGGTCGGGGACGTCAGCGTCAGTCTGACCGTCCTCAGGAAGGGCTCCGTCCTGGACGGTCCGCCCGTGTACGGGCACGGCTGGTCCGCCTCGGTGCTGGCGCCGTTCACGCTGCGCTCGGGCGCCCGGCCGCAGGCGACCGACGATGTCGTGCTCGACAGCGACCTCGCCCAGCGGGCCGGGGTCGCCCCCGGAGACACCGTCACGCTGGTGACCGGGTCGACACCGCAGTCGTACCGGGTCAGCGGCGTCGCCGCGCCCGCGGCCTCGCTCGACCGGCAGTCCGCGGTCTTCTTCACCGACGACCGGGCGGCGCAGCTCTACGGCACGTCGGACACGATCGACGCGGTCGGTGTGCTGGCCGCGAACGGAACCGACGCGGACACCCTCGCCGACCGGATCAAGAAGGCCGTGCCCGGCGTGGTCACCTCCACCGGCGACGACCGCAGCGACGTCGAGACGCTCGACGTCGGGCAGATGCGGTCGTTCGTCATCGAGGTGGCCAGTGCGTTCGGCGCCACCATGATCCTGCTGGTGATCATCGTGGTCTCCGGCACGCTGGCCCTGTCGGTGCAGCAGCGCCGCCGTGAGCTGGCCCTGCTGCGGGCCGTCGGCGCCACCCCCCGGCAGGTGCTGCGCATGATCGGCGGCGAGGCCGTGCTCGTCGGCGGGATCGGCGCCGTGCTCGGTGCCCTCCCCGGCATCCTGCTCGCCATGCTGCTGCACACCCTGTTCACGGCGGCCGGCGCGCTGCCGTCCGGGTTCTCGCTGGTGATCACGCCGTTGCCGGTGCTGTTCTCCCTGCTGATCTGCGTCCTCGCGGCCCGGATCGGCGGCTGGCTCGCCGCCCGGCGCGCCGCGAAGGTCAGCGCCGTCGAGGCACTCGGCGACGTGGCCGTGGAACCGAAGAAGCTCGGCTGGGTCCGGCTCACGATCGGCGTGCTGCTCGTGCCCGGCGGGCTGGCCGTCGCGATCGTGCTGCCGATCGCGCTGCCCGGTGAGTCGGCCATCGACGGCGCCGCCAGCTCGGCGCTGGTCCTGGTGATCGCCATCGGCCTGCTGGGACCGAAGCTGTTCGGCGGCATCGCGGCCCTGCTCGGCCGCCGCCCGGGCGGCGTCACCCGGTTCCTCGCCATCGCCAACTCCCGGGCCCGGGCCCGTCGGCTCAGCGCCGCCACGACTCCGCTGATCATGGGCGTGACCATGGCGTCCGCACAGCTCTTCAGCGGCACGACGCTCGCCGCCACCGCGCACGACCAGGTCGTCGGCGGCGTGATCGCCGACCACGTGGTGACCTCCGACAGCGCGGGCATCTCACCCGATCTGGCGGACGTGCTCCGGAGGGTCCCCGGCGTCCACACGGTCGGGCCGGTCGCCCGGACCTCGACGATCCTCACCTGGCCGGACGGCGACAGCATCCAGTACCGGGTCTCCACGGCGCAGGGCGTCGACCCCGCGGCCGTCCCGGACACCATGAACCTGGACGTGCTGCGCGGCGACCTCGGCGGCCTCACCGGGGCCACGGTCGCACTCAGCCGCCTCGTCGCCGGCACGGTCGGCGCCGACGTGGGCGGCCACGTCGACGTGCACCTCGGCGACGGCACCGTCGAGAAGGCCACGGTGGTCGCGGTCTACGAGAACGGCCTCGGCTTCGGCGACGTCACGCTGCCCCACGACGTGGTCCTCGCCCACACCACCGACCACCTCGACCAGTGGCTGATGGTGAGGTCCGACCGGGCGGCCGACCTGGGCGCGGCGCTGAAGGCGTACCCGACGACGAGCGTGCGCGACGCCGAGGCGGTCACCGTCGCACCGACCGATTCCGCCAACGACGGGATCAGCCTCGTGCTCAACGCCGTACTGCTCGGCTATCTCGCGATCGCCGTCGTCAACACGCTGGTCATGGCGACGATCTCACGGCGGCGTGAGTTCGCCCTGCTGCGCCTGGTCGGCACCCGCACCGACCAGGTCCGGTCGATGATGCGGCAGGAGGCGGCCATCATCGTGCTCTGCGCGATCGTGGTCGGCACGATCGCCGCGCTGCCGTCGCTGATCGGGATGAGCTACGCGATCCGCCACTCGGTGTTCCCGTCCATCCCGCCCCTGATCTACCTCGGCATCGTGGTCGCGGCCGCGGCGATCGCCTGGCCCGCCGTGATGCTGCCGGCCCGGCTCGCCCTGAGGCCGGCGGCCGTGGAGGCGATCGCGCGGCCCGAGTGACGTACGAGCGCCGGCGCGGGTGAGGCGTGGCTTCGGCCACGCCTCACCCGTTTTCGCGCGTCCCCCGCCGGGCCTCCACCAGGAGGGCACTTTCCGCACCGTTCAAGCGGGCAGTTTCCTCACCGCTCAAGAACGTGGAGCCGGTGCGCCTGCGCAGGCCAAGCTCGACCGTCGGAAGATCCGCGCGCCACGCGTGTCTCTAGCGGAAGGCCGAGCATGTCCCACGGTTTTGACAACGCACCCGCCGCCCCGGGGAACCGGGCCGTCCACCACGTCGTAGCCGCGCACGCCCGGCGGGACCCGGGCGCGCCCGCGGTCGTCGATGCCGAGAGGACGCTCACCTACGGCGAGTTGGACGAGCGCGCCAACCACCTGGCCCACCTCCTCGTCGCCGCCGGGGCGAGCGCCGAGTCACGGGTCGGCATGCTCATGGGCCGCTCGGGCCACTCGCCGGAGACCGTCGTCGCCATGCTCGCCGTGCTCAAGGCGGGCGCCGTCTACGTGCCGCTGCACGAGAGCCACCCCGACGACCGGATCCGCTGGACGCTCGCCGAGACCGACGCGGTCGTGCTGATCGCCGACGGGTCGACCGCCGGCCGGGCGGCGACCGCCGGGCCGCCCGTGCTCGTCGTGGACGGGGCGGACACCGGCCGACGCCCCGACGCCCCGCGGGTGGGAGTCGACGAGGAGCAACTCGCCTACCTCATCCACACCTCGGGCTCGACCGGCAGCCCCAAGGGCGTGGCCATCACCCACCGCAACATCACGGCGCTGGCCCGGGACCGCCGCATGCGCGCCGCCTTCGGCCGCAGCGCGCTGTTCAACGCGCCGCTCGCGTTCGACGCCTCCACGTACGAGGTCTGGCTGCCGCTGCTCAACGGGGGCCGGGTCGTCATCGGGCCCGCGGAGCTGACCGCGCCGGGGCTGGCCGGGCTCATCGCCGAGCACCGCCTCGACGCGGTCTTCCTGACCTCCTCGCTGTTCCGGCTCTTCGCGGAGGAGCGACCCGGCTGCTTCGCGGGGCTGCGCGAGGTGTGGGCCGGCGGCGAGGCGCCGTCGGCGGCCGCCATCGAGGGGATGCGACGTGCTTGCCCCGACACCGACTTCGTCAACGGCTACGGCCCGACCGAGTGCACGGTGTTCGCCACCACGCACCGGATCACGTCGGACGACGTGCGCGTCCGGGCCACCGTGATCGGCACCGCCCTGGACGACACCGAGGCGTACGTGCTCGACGAGCGGCTGCGGGCCGTCGCGCCGGGCGGTGCCGGCGAACTGTACCTGGCGGGCGAAGGCACCGGCCGCGGCTACTTCGGGCGCCCCGCGCTGACCGCCGAGCGCTTCGTCGCCGACCCGTTCACCCCCGGCAGCCGCCTCTACCGCACCGGCGACCGGGTGCGCCTGACCGAGGACGGGCTCATCGAGTTCCTCGGCCGTGCCGACCACCAGGTCAAGATCCGCGGGTTCCGGATCGAACCGGGCGAGATCGAGGCGGCGTTGCGGGACTGCCCCGGCGTCACCGAGGCCGTCGTGGTGGTGCGGGAGAGCGGTCCGACGCGCAGCATCGTCGGGTACCCGACGGGGCCGAGTCCGCTCGCCGAGCGCGCGCTGCTCGACCGGCTGGCCGAACGCCTGCCGGGCTACATGGTGCCCGCGCGCATCGTCTGGATGGACCGGCTGCCGGTCAACGCCAACGGCAAGGTGGACCGGCCCGCGCTCCCCGAGCCCCCGGCCGACGGCGCCGGGGCGTACCGCGCACCGCGGACGGACACCGAGCGCGAACTCGCCACGATCTGGGCCGAGGCGCTCGGCGTCGAACGGGTCGGTGTGACGGACGACTTCTTCGCCCTCGGCGGAGACTCCGTGCTCACCATGAAGATCGTCGCCCGGGCGCGGGCCAGGGGGCTCGTGCTGAGCACCGCCGACGTCTTCGCCCACCCGACGGTCGAGGCGCTGGCCGGCACGGCGGCGCCGCTCGACGAAGGCCCGGCAGCGCCGACCGGGTCACAGCCGAACGGGTCGCCGCGGGCGGGCAGTTACCCGCTGACCTCGATGCAGAGCGGCATGCTCTTCGACAGCCTGATGCTCGACGACCCGGCGCTGCACCTGGTGCGGTTCGTCGTCCGGCTCGGCGACGTCACCGACCCCGCCCGGCTCGGCCGGGCCTGGCAGGACGCCACCGAACGACACGCGGTGCTCCGGACCGAGCTGCGCTGGGCCGACGTCGAGGAGCCCGTGCAGGTCGTCCGGGACGAGGTCACCCTGCCGGTGACCCAACTCGACTGGAGCGCCCTGCCGGAGGCGGAGCACCCCCGGCGGCTGCGGGAACTGCTCGACGCCGACCGCGCCGCCGGCGTCGACCTCACCCGGGCGCCGCTGAGCCGGGTCACGATCGTGCGGCTCGGCCCGGACTCCGTCGAACTCGTCTGGACGATGCACCACGTGCTCACCGACGGCTGGAGCGCCGCGGAGCTGCTGCAGGACGTGCTCGACGGGTACCGCGGCGAGCCGGTGCGCTCGCGCCCGCCGTTCCGGGACTTCGTCCACTGGCTCGCGGGCCAGGACCTGGCCGCCGCCGACGACTACTGGCGTGGCCGGATGGCCGGCTTCACGAGTCCGGTCGCCGTGCCCGGCGACCACCTGCCGCCCGACGGCCACCGGCCCACGGCCAGGCGGTTCGTGCAGGTCACGGTGCCGGCGGAGACGGCCGCCCGGGTCTGCGCTTACGCGCGGCGCACCGGGCTGACCACCAACACGCTGGTCCAGGGGGCGTGGGCGATCCTGCTGGCGCGGCTGAGCGGCGAGCGTGACGTCTGCTTCGGCACCAGCATGTCGGTGCGGCCGGCGGACCTGCCCGGCGTCGAGTCGATGGTCGGCATGATGATCAACACCCAGCCCGTCCGGGTCCGGGTGGCCGACGACGAGGAGCCCCGGACCTGGCTGACGGAGCTCCAGCACGAGCAGGTCGCGGCACGGGAGTTCGGGTACGCCCCGCTGAACCGGGTGCAGTCCTTCGCCGACGTGGCGCCCGGCGCCGCGCTGTTCCACACGGCCGTGGTCTTCCAGAACTATCCGTTCGACCGGACCGCGGTCCGCGCGTTCGACGTCGAGTTCGCCACCAACTACCCCCTGGCACTGAGCGTGTTCCCCGACGAGTCGCTGGTGATGCGACTGCTCTACGACGAGACGATCTTCGAGTCGGCCACCGTCGAGCGGGTCGCCGCGCGGCTGATCACGGTGCTGGACGGGTTGGCCGGCGGGTCCGCGCCCAGCGTCGGCGACGTGACCGTGCTGACCGACGCCGAGCGGGAACTCGTCCTCGGCGGATGGAGCGTGGCCGCTCCCTCCGAGTACTCCATCGAGCGGCGGATGCACCGGCTCATCAGCGAGCGCGCCGCCCGCCGGCCGGACACCGTCGCGATCGAACGCGGCGAGGAGCGGCTCACCTACGCGGAGGTCGAGGAGCGCGCCAACCGGCTCGCCCACCACCTGGTCGGCCTCGGCATCGGCCCGGACGTGCTGGTCGGTGTGTCCGTCGAGCGCGGCCCGGACCTGGTCGTCGGCGTCCTCGGCACGCTCAAGGCCGGCGGCGCCTACGTGCCGATCGACCCCGACCACCCGGCCGAGCGCGCCGCCGCGATCCTGGCGGAGGCGCGCCCGGCGGTGGTGCTCACCCACGCCCGCCACCGCGACCTCTTCGCCGGCACGAGCACCCCGCTCGTCCTGCTCGACCAGGACTGGCCGGCCGTCGCCACCCGGCCGGCGACGGCGCCGCCCGACCGCGGCGGCCCGCGCGATCTGGTGTACACCGTCTACACCTCGGGCTCGACCGGAAAGCCCAAGGGCACCATGGTCGAGCACCGGTCCATGGTCAACACCGTCGAGGCGGTCATCCCGCTGCACGTGCGCCCCGGCAGCCGGATCTACCAGCTCTCCCCGATGAGCTTCGACGCCGCCTCGCTCGTCCTGCTGAGCACGCTCGCGGGCGGCGCCACCCTGGTCGCCCCGGTGACCGCCGGGACGTACAGCGGCGCCGAACTGATCGAGCGACTGCGGGAGTCCGACGTCACCGCGGTCACCGGGCCGCCGACCGTCCTGCCGGTGCTCGACCCGGCGGAGCTGCCGAACCTCGAATCCATCCTGTGCGGCGGCGAGGTCCTCACCCCGGACCTCGCCGAGGCGTGGTCACCCGGCCGCCGGCTGCTCAACGGATACGGCCCCAGCGAATGCGCGGTCGCCGCGACGCTGTTCGCCGCGGAGCCCGGCGTCCGGTACGACAACGTCCCGATCGGCAGGCCGATCCCCAACACCAGCGCCTACCTGCTCGACGACCGGCTGCGCCCCGTGCCGCCCGGCGTCACGGGGGAGCTCTACCTCGGCGGCGCCGGCGTCGGCCGCGGTTACGTCGGCCGGCCGGACCTGACCGCCGAGCGCTTCGTGGCCGATCCGTTCGGTGCGCCGGGGGCCCGGCTGTACCGCACCGGCGACCTGGCCCGCTGGAACCCGGACGGCACGCTGGAGTTCGCCGGCCGGGCGGACGACCAGGTCAAGATCCGCGGCTTCCGGGTGGAGCCGCGCGAGGTCGAGAACGTGCTGCTGCGGCACGAGGCGGTGGCCGAGGCCGCGGTCGTCGTCCAGGCCGACGGGGCCGGCAAGCGGCTCGTCGCGTACGTGGTGCCGTGCGCCGAGGTGCCCGCCGCGGACGAGCTGCGCGCACACGTCGCCCGGTACGTGCCCGCCTACATGGTTCCGGCCGCCGTGGTGTCGATGACGGCGCTGCCGATCAACCGCAACGGCAAGCTCGACCGGACGGCGCTGCCCGTGCCGAGACCCCGTTCGGACGAGGAGTCGTACGTGGCGCCGGCCAACCCGACCGAGGAGGCCGTCTGCCGGATCTGGGGCGAGGTGCTGGACCAGCCCCGGGTGGGCGCGCGCGACAGCTTCTTCGACCTCGGGGGCGACTCGATCAACGCGATCCGGCTGGCCGTCCGGATGCGCACCGCGTTCGGTGTGCCGGTCTCCCCGAGGGACCTGTTCGAGCACCGCCAGGTGAGCGACCTCGCCGGGGTCGTCCAGCAGCGGATCCTCACGAGCCTGGCCGCCCTCTCCAGCGCCGAAGCGCCCGGCCGGATCTGACCCAGGAAGGAACGCAGATGACCCAGTCCGACGAGATGCTCGCCTCCGTACCGGCCCACCTGCGGGCGGAGCTGCTGCGCCGCCTCGCCGGCGAGTCCGCGCCCGTGGACCGGCCGATCCCCGCCGCCCCCCGCGACGGCCTGCCGCCGATGTCGTCGGCACAGGAACGGCTTTGGTTCCTGGCCGAGTTGGAACCGGACAGCCCGGAGTACAACGCGCTGCGCGCGCTGCGGCTGCGCGGCGAGCTCGACGCCGCGGCGCTCGGTGCCGCGCTCGACCAGGTCGTGCGCCGGCACGAGACGCTGCGCACCACGTTCGACGCGCTCGACGGCCGCGGCGTCCAGGTCGTGCACGAGCACACCGTCCGGTCGCTGCCCACCGTCGACGTGTCAGGGCCCGACGCCGCGCTCGCGGTCGAGCGCTTCCTCACGGCGGAGATGAACACCCCGTTCGACCTGCGCCGCGGACCGCTGCTGCGGGCCACCCTGCTGCGCGTGGACGCCCACGAGCACGTGCTCGTGCTGGCCATGCACCACATCGTCTGCGACGGCTGGTCGACCGGGCGGCTGCTCGCCGAGCTGGCCGCCGGCTACGCCGCGGGCACCGGCGGCGGCGCCGCGTCCCTGCCCGCACTGCCCGTGCAGTTCGCCGACTTCGCCGTCTGGGAGCGCGAACGGTCCGGCGCGCTCGACGAACAGCTGGGGTACTGGCGCGACCGGCTCGCCGGGATGCGCACGACCGACCTGCCCACCGACCGGCCGCGGCCGCCGGTGCGGACGTCCGCCGGCGCGATGCTGGCGGTGCAGATCCCCGCCGATGTGCTGGGCCGGCTGCGGGAGTTGAGCCGTGGGCGGGACGCGACGCTGTTCATGGCCCTGGTCACGGTCACCAAGGTGCTGCTGGCCCGGTACTGCGGCGAACCCGACGCCGCGGTCGGCACGGTCACCCTGGGCCGGGCGCGGCCCGAGCTGGAGAACCTGATCGGCTTCTTCATCAACACGGTGGTGCTGCGCACCCGGGTGGAGGAGTCGCTGTCGTTCACGGAACTGCTCGGCCGGGTGCGCACCGGCCTGCTGGAGGCGTTCGCCAACGACGAGGTCCCGTTCCAGCGCCTCGTCGACGTGCTGCGGCCGGACCGGGACGCGTCCCGGCCGCCGCTGGTGCAGGTGATGGTCAATCTGCAGAACATGGCCGACACGCTGCCGGCCTTCCACGGGCTGGACGTCACCGAGATCCAGCCGCCGGTCGACGTCGCCAAGCTGGACCTCACGTTCGACTTCTACGAGGACGCTTCCTCGCTCGTCTGCTACCTGGAGTACAGCACCGACCTGTTCGACCGGGCGACCGTCGAGCGGCTCGGCGGGCACCTCGTCACCCTGCTGCGCGCGGTGACCGACGAGCCCGAGGCGCCGCTCGCCGGCCTGTCCATGGTGCCGGCCGACGAACTGCGCACGCTCACCGCGGACTGGCAGGCACCGGCCGACCCGGCGCCGGACCCGCGGACCCTGCACCAGGTCTTCGACGAGCAGGCGGCCCGGACGCCCGCCGCCGTCGCGGTGAGTGACGGCAGCCGCCGGCTCACCTTCGCCGAGCTGGCCGCCCGGGCCAACCGCCTCGCGCACCACCTGGTCGAGGCCGGCGTCCGCCCGGGCGTGCTGACCGGCGTCCGCCTCGAGCGCGGGGTGGACGCGATGGTCGCGCTGCTGGCCGTGCTCAAGGCCGGTGGCGCGTTCGTGCCGCTCGACCCCGAGCACCCCGCCGGGCGGCTGGCCATGATGCTCGACGACGCCGCCGCCCCGGTGCTGATCACCGACTCGGCGACGGCGGGCGACGGCGCCCGGACCACGATCCGCCTCGACACCGACCAGGACGCGATCGCCCGCCACCCCGCCACGGCGCCCGTCACGGCCGTCGGGCCGGACGACCTCGCGTACGTCGTCTACACCTCCGGCTCGACCGGCCGCCCCAAGGGCGTGATGGTCAGCCACCGCAACGTCGGCCACATGATGCGCGCCTGGGACGCCCGATACGACCTGACCGCACTGCGCGGCCGCTCCCTGTCGGTGTCCAGCCTCGCCGTGGACCTGTTCCTCGGCGACTTCCTGATGTCGGCGATGTACGGCGGCGAGATGGTCATCTGCCCGGCGGAGGTGATCACCGACCCGCCCGCACTGGCCGCGCTGATCGCCGAGGTCCGCCCGCAGCTGCTGGTGACCACCCCTTCGCTGGCCAAGGCCGTCACCCAGGAGCTGTCCTGGAGCGGCCGCCGGGCGGACTCGCTGCGCGTCCTCGCGGTCGGTTCGGAAGCCTGGCTGGCCGCCGACGCGGCCGCCGTCCTGGCGTCGCTCGCCCCCGACGCCGTCGTCACCAACAACTACGGCGCCACCGAGACCACCGTGGACTCCACCACGTACCGGCTGCGGGCCGGCGCGCTCGGCGACACGGCGGTCGTGCCGATCGGCCGGCCGCTGAGCGGCACCCGCACGTACGTGCTCGACTCCCGGCTGCGTCCCGTTCCCGTCGGCGTGCCCGGCGAGATCTGCATCGGCGGCGGCGGGGTGGCACAGGGGTACTGGAACCGGCCCGAGCTCACCGCGGAGCGCTTCCTCGACGATCCGTTCACCGACGGGCGGCTCTACCGCACCGGCGACATCGGACGCTGGCGGCCCGACGGCGACCTGGAGTACCTCGGCCGCGCGGACGACCAGGTCAAGGTCCGCGGCTTCCGGGTGGAGCTCGGCGAGGTCGAGGCCGCGCTGCTGCGCCACCCCGGCGTCGCGGCGGCCGCCGCCGCGGTGCGACCCGACCCGGCCGGCCGCGACCGGCTCGTCGGCTACCTGGTCGCGGACGCCGTCGCGCCCACCCTCACCGAGCTGCGCGCGTTCCTCGCCGGGATCGTGCCCGACCCGGCCGTACCCTCCGCACTCGTCGTCCTCGACGAGCTCCCGATGACACCGAGCGGCACGCTCGACCGCAAGGCGCTGCCGACGCCGGCCACCACCGACCACGCCGCCGGGAACCACGTACCGCCGCGCGACCGCACCGAGTCCGAACTCGCCGCGATCTGGGCCGAGGTGCTGGGCCTCCCGCCCGGCACGGTCGGCGTCGGCGACAACTTCTTCGAGCTCGGCGGCGACTCGATCGTCGGGCTGCAGGTCGTGTCGAAGGCGCGGCGGGCCGGCCTGCGGCTGACCGCCAAGCAGATCTTCCTGCACCAGACCGTCGCCGACCTGGCCGCGGTCGTCCGGACCGCGGACCAGCCGGCGCCGCAGGCGGCCGTCGGCGCGGTCGGGGACGTGCCGCTCACCCCGGTGCAGCGCTGGTACTTCGAGCAGTACCCCGAGGGCGCCGCCCACTTCAACCAGTCGATGTTCGTCGAGCTCGCACCCGGCACCGATCCGGCCGCCCTGCGCGCGGCGGTCACGGCGCTGCTCGACCACCACGACGCGCTGCGGCTGCGCGCCGTCCACGCGGACGGCGCCTGGCGGCAGCACTGCGCGATCGCCGAGACGGGCGAGCCGTTCCGTACGGTCGACCTGTCCGGCCTGGACGGTCCGGCCCGCGAGCGGGTGGTCCGCGAGGCGGTCACGGCGGCCCAGACCGGCTTCCGGCTCGACGCCGGGCCGCTGCTCGGCGCGGTGCTGCTCTCCGGTGCCCCCGAGCCCGACCGGCTGTTCGTCACGCTGCACCACCTCGTCGTCGACGGGGTCACCTGGCGGGTGCTGCTCTCCGACCTGGAACTCGCCTACGGGCAGGCGGTGCGGGGCCTGCCGGTCGACCTGCCGGAGAAGTCCACCGGATTCCGGGAATGGTCGACCCGGCTGACCGAGGCGGCCGGGTCCGGCCGCTTCGACGCCGAGCGACCGTACTGGCGGGCCGTCGAGGCCGCGTCCGCCGCGTGCCGGCCCCTGCCGCTCGACCGCACGGCGCCGGACACGCTCGCGGACGCCCGGACGGTCGAGGCCGGCCTCGATGCCGAGCTGACCCGCGCGCTGCTGCGGGACGTACCGGCGGCGTACCGCACCCAGGTCAACGACGTGCTGCTGACCGCGCTCGCGGCGGTGCTGGCCGGCTGGACCGGCGGCGACGCCGTCGCGGTCGAACTGGAGGGCCACGGCCGGGAGAACCTCTTCGACGACGTCGACCTGTCCCGTACGGCGGGCTGGTTCACCACGCTCTTCCCGGTCGTGCTGCCCGTCCCGGGAGCGGACTGGGGCAGTCGGCTCAAGGCCGTCAAGGAGACCCTGCGCGCGATCCCCGAGGCCGGCCTCGGCTACGGCGCCCTGCGCTACCTGACCGAGGACGCCGGGCTCGGCGGCGGCCGCTGCCAGGTCGGCTTCAACTACCACGGTCACTTCGACGTGGCCACCGGAGCGGGACTGCTGCGCGGCTGGCGGCCCAGCCCGGTCCCGGACCGCGGCGCCGACCTGACCCGCCCGAACCCGCTGGAGATCACCGGGATGGTCCGCGACGGCCGGCTGGAGTTCTCCTGGGAGTACTCGGCCGCGCTGCACGACGAGGCGACGATCGCCGGCCTCGCGGCGCGGTTCACCGCCGCGCTCGCCGACATCGTGACGCACTGCGCCGGGGCCGGCGGCTGCACCCCGTCCGACTTCCCGCTCGCCGGGCTCGACCAGGCCGGCGTCGACCGGATCGCCGGGGACGGCCGCACCGTCGAGGACGTCTACCCGCTCACGCCGATGCAGAGCGGCCTGCTGTTCCACTCGCTCGACGCGCACGAGGACGACATCTACTTCACCCACCTCGGGCTGGTCCTCGACGGCGTCACCGACCCCGCCCTGCTCGCCGAGGCGTGGCAACGGGTGGTCGACCGCACGCCCGTGCTGCGTACCGCGATCGCCGACGCCGAGGGCGGACGCCCCCTGCAGGTGGTCCACCGGGACGTCCGCGTGCCCGTCGTCGTCGAGGACTGGTCGGAGCTGACCGAGGCGCAGCAGCGGGAGCGCGTGCGCCTGCTGGCCGAGGCTCCGGTGGAACCGCTCGACCTGTCGCGGCCGCCGCTGCTGCGCCTGCACCTGGCCCGGCTCTCCGCGTCCAGCGTCCATCTGCGCTGCTCCTCGCACCACCTGCTGCTGGACGGCTGGAGCTTCGCCGACGTGCTCGGCGAGGTCTTCGCGGAGCACGCCGCGCTCAGCGGACGCGAGGTCGCGCCGCCGCGTCCGCGCCGACCGTTCCGCGAGTACGTGCGCTGGCTCGGCGAGCAGGACACCGCCGCGGCGCAGGCGTACTGGACCGGCCTGCTCGCCGGGTTCGCCGCGCCCACCGCGCTGCCGTACGACCGGGCGCCGCTGCGCTCGCACCAGTCCCGCGACACCGGCCACATCGACCTCGAACTCACGACGGCGGAGACGGGGCGGCTGGAGCGCTTCGCCCGGGAGGCCCGGGTCACCGTCAACACCCTGATCCAGGGCGCCTGGGCCCTGCTGCTGTCCCGCTACAGCGGCGAGCGGCAGGTCTGCTTCGGCACCACGGTGGGCGGCCGGCCCGCCGACCTGCCGGGCTCGGACGAGATGGTCGGCCTGTTCATCAACACCCTGCCCGCCCGGCTGACCGTCTCGCCCGACAGCGACCTGCGCGCCTGGCTGCGCGGGATCCAGGAGCAGCAGGTCGAGGGCCGCCAGTACGAGTACGTCTCGCTCGCCCAGGTGCGGCACTGGGCCGCGATCCCGGCGGGCACCGACCTGTTCGACAGCTGCGTGGTCTTCGAGAACTTCCCGTACGACGAGCACGCCGCCGAGCGCCACGGGCTGGGAGTGCGGTCGTTGGCGGGCCTCGAGACGTCGAACTTCCCGCTCACCTGCGTGGCGCACCTGGTGGACGGACTCCACCTGCGGCTCGGCTACGACCCGCGCCTGTTCGACGACGCCACCGCGGGCCGCTTCGCCGATCACCTGATCGGCATGCTCGACCGGATGGTGGCGGCGCCCGGCACCCGGCTGCGGGACCTGCCGACGGTCCGCGGCGCCGAACACGACCGGCTGATCCAGGAGTTCAACGGCACCCCGTCCGGCTACCCCGACCGGTGCCTGCACGAGCTGTTCACGGAGGTCGCGCGCGAACACCCCGACCGGCCCGCGGTCGTCGCCGGCGACACCCGCCTCACCTACGCCGAACTGGACGCCCGCTCCGACCGGCTCGCCCATGAGCTCGTCGGCCGGGGCGTCGGTCCGGAGGTGCAGGTGGGCATCTGCCTGCCGGGCGGCGCCGAGATGATCACCGCCATGCTCGGGGTGCTCAAGGCGGGCGGCGGGTACGTGCCGCTCGACCCGGGCTACCCGGTCGAGCGCCTCGCCTACCTCTTCCGCGACTCGGGTGTCCCGGTGATGCTGACCAGCGCCGAGCTCGCGCCCGGCCTGCCGCCGACCGGCGCCGAGGTCCTGCTGATCGACGACCTGCGGACCGGGCCCGCCGCCGGACCGGTGCCCTCGCGCACCGTCCCGGACAACCTCGCCGTGCTCGTCTACACCTCGGGCTCGACGGGCACGCCCAAGGCCGGCATGGTCACCCACCGCGGCCTCGTCCGCCTGGTGCGTGCCGCGGGCGAGCACACCTTCGGCGACGCCGCCACGATCGCCCAGCACCACTCGATCTCGTTCGACGCCGCGCAGAACGAGCTGTGGCAGGCGCTGCTCAGCGGCGCGTGCCTGGCCGTGCGGCCCGGCGACTTCCACTCCGTCGACGAACTCGACACCTTCCTGCGCGCCAACGAGGTGGAGGCGATGTCGTTCTCGGCGGGCTTCTTCCACGCCGTCGCCGACACCGACCCGGGAATCCTCGCCGGGCTGCGAAAGGTCGTCGTCGGCGGTGAGGCGCTGTCCGCACCGCACTGCGCCCGCGTCCTCGACCGGCTGCCGGAGCTGCGGATCGTCAACGCGTACGGGCCCACCGAGTGCTCGGTGACCGCGACCTGCTTCCCGGTCGGGCGCGGCGGGCGCCCCGGACGGACCGTTCCGGTCGGTCGGCCCAGCGCGGACGCCCGGGTCTACCTGCTCGACCGGGACCTGCAGGTGGTGCCGGTGGGCGTGGCGGGGGAGGCGTACCTCGCCGGGGACGGCGTGTGCCGCGGCTACCGGGACCGGCCCGGGATGACCGCCGAACGCTTCCTGCCGGACCCGTTCGGGCCGCCCGGCTCCCGGATGTACCGCACCGGCGACCTGATGCGCTGGCTTCCCGACGGCACGCTCGAGTTCGTCGGCCGTACCGACGACCAGGTGAAGCTGCGCGGCTACCGCATCGAGCTCGGCGAGATCGAGCAGGCGCTCGCCCGGCACCCGGACGTGGCGAGGGCGGCCGTCATCGTCCGCGAGGACCAGCCGGGCCGCCGGCGGATCGTCGGGTACGTGGTCTCCGAGCAGGAGCCGGCCGTGCTGACCTCGTACCTCGCCGACCGGCTGCCCGAGTACATGGTCCCGGCCGTGCTCGTCCGGCTGGACCGGATCCCGCTCACCGCGCACGGCAAGGTCGACCGCCGCGCCCTGCCGGAGCCGGTGACGGCCGCGGCCGGCCGGGCCTCGGCGGAACCCCGCACCGCCGACGAGCGCACGATGGCCGGGATCTGGGCGGAGGTGCTCGGCGTGGAACGGGTCGGTGTCACCGATGACTTCTTCGACCTCGGGGGCGACTCGATCCTCAGCATCCAGGTCGTGTTCAAGAGCCGCCGGGCCGGACTGCAGGTCTCCTCCAGCGACCTGTTCCGCCATCCGACCGTCGAGCGGCTCGTCGCCGCGGCCGGCCGGGACCGCCGGGTCGCCGCCACCCAGGAGGCCGAGGCCGGCCAGGTGCCGCTCACCCCGATCCAGCACGAGTTCTTCGCGCGCAACACCGTCGCCCCGCAGCACCTCGTCCAGTCGATCCACGTGGAACTCGCGGCGGACACCGACGAGGCGGCGCTGCGGGCCGCGCTCGCGGCGGTCGTCGCGCACCACGACGCGCTGCGGATGCGGTACCCGCACGACGAGCGGGACGGCTGGTCGCAGTGGAACGCCGCGGCCGAGACCGGCGAGCTGTTCGAGCGCCACGACCTCTCGGGGCTGCCTGACGAGGAGCTGCCCCCGGTCATGGACCGGCTCGCCGCGGCCGCCGACACCGGCCTCGACCTGGCGGCCGGACCACTGCTGCGGGCGGTCCTGTTCGACCTCGGCCCGGGCCGGCGGGCGCACCTGCACCTGACCGTGCACCACCTCGTGATCGACGCGGTGTCATGGCGGATCCTCAACCACGACCTGGACCTCGCCTACCGGCAGGCGCTCGACGGCGAGGAGATCGACCTCGGAGCCAAGACCTCCTCGTTCCGGCAGTGGGCCACCCGGCTCGCGGCGCACACGGCCGCCGGCGGCTTCGCCGATCAGAGCGCGCACTGGGACGCGGTGCCCGAGGCGGCGCCGCTGCCCACCGACGGCCCCGGACCGAACGTGGTGTCGTCGCGCCGGATCCTGCCGGTGCGGCTGGAGCGGGACGAGACCGCGGCGCTGCTGCACGTGGCGCCGGGCAGGTTCCGGGCCCGGGCCAGCGACGTGCTGCTCTCCGCGCTGGCCTGGACGATGTGCCGTTGGTCCGGCGACGACCGGCTGGTGATCGAGATGGAGGGCCACGGACGTGAGGAGATCTTCGACGACGTCGACCTGTCCCGTACCGTCGGGTGGTTCACCAGCTCGTACCCCGTCGCGCTGGAGGTGCCCGGACGGACGGACGGCGAGGCCGACTGGCCGGCCGTCGTGCGGTCGGTGCGCCGCTGCCTGCGCGCCGTTCCCGGCAACGGGCTCGGGTACGGCGCGCTGCGCCACCTCGCCGGGCCCGGCGAGGTGGCCGCGGAGCACACGCCTCCCGCGGTGTTGTTCAACTACCACAGCCAGACCGAGGAGATCACCCGGACGGCCGACCGCTCGCTGTTCCACGCCTTCCACGACCCGATCGGCCGGGAACAGGACGACCGCGAGCGGGTCGTGCAGGCGCTGGAGGTGGTCGGCGCGGTCGAGGGCGGCCGACTCGGCTTCGACCTCTACTACTCGGTCAATCTGCACGAGCCCGAGACGATCGCACGGGTCGGCTCCGAACTCGTGGCGGCGCTGCGGTCGATCGCCCGCCTGTGCGAGCCGGCCCTCGCGGCGGAGGACGCCCGGTGAAGGACCTGCTGACGGAGCTGGCCCTCCGACACGGCGTGCCCGGCGCCCAGGTGGCGCTCTGGAGCGACGGCCGCCTCGTCACCGCGGAGACCGGTGAGGAGGCGGCCGGATCGGGCAGGCCGGTGACGGTCGCGACGGCGTTCCCGCTCGGATCGCTCACCAAGCCGTTCACCGCGACGCTCGCGGCCCTGCTGGTCGCCGACGGCGAAGCGGACCTGGACGAGCCCCTGGCGGAACAGCTGGGCGAGCTGCGTGCGGGCCCGGAGTTCACGTTGCGGCAGGTGCTCGGCCACACCGCGGGCCTGGCGGCCAACACCGCCGAGCTGCCACCGGGAACCACCCGCGCCCGGTGGCTCGCCCGGCACGCGGCCGAACTCGCCGTGCACGACCCGGGGACGGTCTTCTCCTACTCCAACCCCGGCTACCTGATCGTCGGCCGCTTGGTCGAGGAGATCACCGGGCTGGACTGGGCGGAGGCCGTGCACTCGATGCTGTTGCGCCCGCTGGGGCACGACGCCGCGGCGCCGGCCGCCCTGGGCCATCTGGTCCGCCCGGCCGGCCGGCCCCGGCCCATCGAGGAGCAGTCCGTACCGCCGTTGGAGGACCCGGCGGCCGGCCTGCGCGTCTGCGCCCGCGACCTCGCGGTGTTCGGGGCCGCACACCTGGGCCTCGGCCCGGGCGCGGCCCTGCTCGACGCCGCGACGGCGCGGTCGATGCGCGAGGACGTCACGTCGGGGCTCGCCGTGGGCGCCTACGGCCTGGCGGACGGCTGGGGCGCCGGATGGTCGCGGTACGGCGCCTGGTTCGGCCACGACGGCACCGGCGACGGCGCGTGGAGCCACCTGCGCGCGAACCCGTCGACGGGGACGGTGGTGGCGCTGACCGCCAACGGCAGCACCGGCGCGCGCCTGTGGGAGTCGCTGCTCGGGCGGCTGGGCGAAACCGGACTGGAGGTCGGCGACCATCCTCGGGAGGACATCGACGCCGCGCCCGGGTCGGCGCCGCCGCAGTGTGCGGGGCGCTACGCCAACGGCGGCTGGGAGTGCCGGGTCGAGGCCGAGGACGGCGACCTGCGGCTCTCGGTGGCCGGTGCGGCTCCGGTGCGGCTCCTGGTCGCCGAGGACCTCTCCTTCCGCACGCCCACGGACGGCGGCCCGCGCGCGGCGATGCCGTACCTCGGACGGTTCCTGCGCGACCCGGCGACCGGGGACGTCGATCGGGTGCAGATCACCGGGAGGCTCTGCGTCCGGCGGTCCTAGCGTGTCCCGAAATCGGTGGGCCCCGTTCGTCGAACGGGGCCCACCGATTTGTCGTATCCGGGGTTATTCGTGTTCGAGTTCGTCGGGTTCGATTGTGTTCGGGCTCGGCATTGTCGGGTTCGACGGCAAAGCCGTCAGGACGATTCCAGATAGGTCAGGACGGCTCGGACCCGGCGATGGCCGGCGTCGGGCTCGGTGAGTTCGAACTTCGCGAAGATGTTGCCGATGTGCTTGTGCACGGCGTTGTCGGTGACGGACAGCTTCCTGGCCAACGTCGCGTTGTCGTGCCCCTCCGCCATGAGCGCCAGGACCTCCTGCTCCCGTCGGGTGAGGGTGGACAAGGGCTGGGTCCGCCTGGCGAGCAACTGGGCCACCACGTCGGGGTCGAGCGCCGTGCCGCCGGCGGCCACCCGGTCGAGCGCCGCCAGGAACTCGTCGATCCGGCTGATGCGGTCCTTGAGCAGATAGCCGACGCCGCGCCCGCCGGCGGAGAGCAGCTCGGACGCGTAGGTCTGCTCCACGTACTGGGACAGCACCAGGACCGGCAGGCCGGGGTGGACCCGCCGGGCCTCGATCGCGGCCCGGATCCCCTCGTCGCGAAACCGGGGCGGCAGCCGCACATCGACGATGGTGACGGCCGGGCGGTGCCGGTCCACGGCGGCCAGGAATCCCTCGGCGTCGGCGGCGACCTCGGCCACCTCGTGGCCGGAACTGGTGAGCAGCAGCTCCAGGCCGGTGGCGAGCAGGACGTTGTCCTCCGCGATGACTATCCGCACGGCAGCTCCACGGTGATCGTGGTGGGGCCCCCGGTGGGGCTGACGACCGTGACGCAGCCGTCGAGGGCCTGCGCCCGGCCCCGGAGACCGGCCAGCCCGCTGCCGCCGGTCTCCCGGGCGCCACCGACGCCGTTGTCGGTGACGACGACCGTCAGCCTGTCCTCGGCGCGCCACACCCTCAGCCCCGCCTCGGTGGCCCGGCTGTGCTTGGCCACGTTCGTCAGCGCCTCGGTGACCGCGAAGTAGGCGACCGTCTCGATGGCCGCCGGGATCCGGTGCAGCTCGCCGATGTCGAGCGAGACCGGCACGCCGCCCCGGGCGGCGACGGTGCGCAGAGCTCCCGGCAGCCCGCGGTCGGCGAGGATGGGTGGGTAGATTCCGCGGAGCACCTCGCGAAGGTCGACCATCGCTTCCTCGTTGATGTCGGTCGCCTCGCGCAGCATCCGGGCGACGGTGGCTGGGTCATGGTCGAGGCACCGCCGGGCCATCGCGAGCCGCATGGCCATGGCCACCAGCCGGGCCTGGGTGCCGTCGTGCAGGTCGCGCTCGATCCGCCGCAGCTCGGCGCCGTGCGCTTCGAGTGCGTCACTGCGGGTGCGGGTGAGCGTGGCCACGCGATCGGCGAGTCGCTGGGTGCGCGACGGTGCGAGCAGGGCGAGGGTCAGCCGGGCGTAGCCCGTGGCGAGCGTCGGCAGGGCCAGGCAGCCGACGGCGAACAGGACGGTCCCCACGGACGGACCGGCGATCGTTCCGGTCCAGCCGACCCGGATGTCCAGCACCGTCGTCGGCCTGTCCTCCACCGGAAACGTCCACGAGAGCGGCAGCGCCACCAGCAGCAGGGCGTTGCCGGCGCAGAGGACCGCGGCGAGCCCGCAGGCGAGGCCGAACGTGACGTGCAGGGGGAGCCAGTACAGATGACGGGGCAGGGCGATGCTCTGCGCGCGAACCGGGCGGCCGAGCAGACGACCGGCCCGCTGCCGATGTCGTTCGGCCCATGCCTGTCGCATGCCCGGGTGGCAGAGCAGCAGGAACGACAGCAGGCTCATGGCCGCGGTGCCGAATTCCCCGAGCAGATAGACCGTGGCCCGCGGCAGCAGCGACACCCAGCCGCGGACGGCCGGAGCACACCGGGATGCGGCGCGCATTACAGCTGACTGTAGTTCTTTCCCTGCGGAGGAGGGTATGGGCTCATCAGTGCTGGAGGCCATAACATTCCGCTCAAGCTGATTGTCCGGAACCGGAGATGGATAATATCGGCCCACCTCCGCCGGAGTGGAAACGGGTACGGCGGACCGGTCGCACAACCTACCTCCCGAGCGTTGAAAGAGATCGACATGACAGACCATCGTCCGGCCCTGCACGTGCGCCATGTCAGCGCGATCGGAGCCGGGGGCATCGAGTCCGGATATGTGATCGAGAACGTGAGTCTCGGGTGCGAGGCCGGCACCTGGACGGCGTTGGCCGGGCCGGCCGCCGCGGACCGGACAGGCGTCCTGCGGTGCGCCGCGGGGCTGGATCCGGTGACGGCGGGCGAGGTTCGTCGCGCCGAGGGTCTGCGGCTGGCACACATCGGGCTCCTGCCGGTGACGGAACAGTTGGCGACGGTCGGCACGCTCGCCTCGGTGCTCGACCGACTGCCCTCCGGGGGAGGCGAGTTGCTGGGTGAGGCGGTGCACCGGCTGGGCCTGTGGGAGGAGCGGGACACCCCCGTGCGCGAGCTGACGGAGGGTCGGCAACGCGCGGCCGCGGTCGCGGTCGCGCTCGCCGACGCCCCCGGCGTGCTGCTCGCCGACGGCCTCACCGGCGGACTGCCGCCCGCCGGCGCGGCGGCGATCCTGGACCTGCTGCGCGACTTGGTGGACCGGCGGGGACTCTGCGTGCTGGCGTCGGCCGTGGGCCTGGCCGAGCTGGAACGGGCCGACACGGTGGTGCTGTTGGCCGGGGGTCGCGTGGTCGAGACGCGGGTCATGCGCTAGCGCCGCGGGACCGCGGATTGCCGCGCAGCTCACCTGCCTGCGGATGGCCCGGGGTGCCCGGGGGACTGGTGAGCTCGGTCGGCAAGTCCCCTTGCAGGAGCGCCAAGCCGAGCGGGGTGAGGGTGTGGGTGGCGGTGGTGCGGTTGCGAATCGTCGCGATCAGACCCGCTTCGCGCAGGACGGTGGCCTGCTTGCTGGCGCCGGAGAGGGAGATGCCGAGCCGGTCGGACAGATCGCCGGTGGTGCCGCTCTCGGACAGCGCGCGCAGGGCGGCCGCCCGGGTGGCCCCGACGAGGGCGGCCAGCGCCCGGTCGCCCTCGACCCCTGACTCCTCGGGGGCCGGCTCCAGGTCGTTGAGGTGCAGCGGCACGGAGAAGACGAGCGCGGGCAGGCTGGACTGCCGCTCGGAGCGGATGAGCACGCAGGTCTTGGCGGGAAGGAAGAGCGAGGGGCTCAGGATCAGGCCGCGCCCGTCGAGTTTGATGTCGAGGTCGAGGTCGGATGCGATGTGCATCTCCGACGACTCCCAGGTCACCTTGGGGTGCAGGCCGGCGAGCAGGAACTCGATGCCGTTGGTGATCGCCATCCGCCCGCGCACGTCACGCTCGATCTCCAGTCGGGCCTGCATCCGCGACCAGAACGGCAGGACGCCCGCGCAGCAGAACAGGACGGCCACCTGGGCGAGGCTGCGAGCCCGGGCGCGCACGGCCGACGGCACCGAGTCCGCGTCGGCTCCGTCCCGTTCGAGCAGCCACAGGAGATCGGGGACCACCTGATACTCGGACACGACCTTGTCCACGGCGGGCAGATCGTCGCCGAGGCGCTCACGCACGAACCGGTGCCAACCGACACTGGCGCGGGCCCGGTCACGCCCGAAACGGTGAAGTGCGAAGACTGCTTCGGACATCGGCCCTAAGGTATGAACCATTCTTAACCGTTGAATGTCTTCGCTTGTTACGTGAATGCGCAACACTGACGCCCCCGTGTCACACCTGAATACGCCATTTGTGCGGAGAGCCTAATGGCGTGTCGTGGACAATGGCAAGATCGGGTCCTTTCGATCTTGCCCGGGCTGTGAGATGGAGATGTGGTGAAGCTCGTTGATCACTTGTCGAAGGGCGCGTGACCCGCTCGATAGCATTTGTTTGCCGAGTTGAGGAACGTGTCGGGGAATCGAAATGTTACCCGCCGGTTCCGGCCGGCCGCCGGGCCGACAGGTGACGGTGTATCACATCGGCTCAGTCCGGCGCGAGTTGGTGGTGACAGCCGCATATGCCGCACGCCCTGCGCCGCATGCCGCACGCCGCCGGCCGGCTGGCCGGCGGCGCCGTCCGCTGCTCAGTGGATTACCCGCGACTCCGCCGACAACCGCGTGTGCCGGGACTTTCGCAGATCGCGGGTGATATTCAGCCGACGCAGCCAGCGGTCGGTTCCGTCGAAACGCGCCTGGAAAGGCTTGCGGCCGTGGACCACGCGATAGTTGTCAATGTAAACGATATCGCCGGGAGCCAGGGCCACTCCGCTCATCGCGCTGTCCAGGGCCGCTCCGATCACCTCCAGTGCCCGCTGCTCGGATTCGCCCTGCACGCCCCGCATGTAATAGGGATCCAGTCGGACGTACGGATCCTTCGGAGAACCGAAGAGCACCGCGACCGGCTCGGGGGACCGCAGGGCGCTCTCCACCCGCTCGGCGCTGCGCCGCTTCAGCTCGACCACCTCGGGATCCTCCCGGCCGCCCGCGGCCTGGTTCTGCGGACGGTGCGAGTCGTCCGGCAGGATCCGGAACCGCTCCTCCGCCAGGGCGGCGCGCGTCGCGTCGTCGAGCCGGACGTCGGCGATGTCGGCGAAGGTCGTCTCCACCCCGTCGGGGTTGCGCAGGCACATGAGGCCCAGGTAGTCGGTGCGCAGGGGGTGGAAGGCGTCCTCGGTGTGCCAGGCGAGCGTCTCCGCGCTTCCCCAGCCGATCTGACCGTGCTCGTGGGCACGGATCGGGAAGATGTCGTGCATGACCCGGCCGTCCTGCTGGGTGGCCCAGCCGATCGGCTCGCCGAGCAGGCAACTGATCAGCAGGAACGGGATGTCGAGGCGCAGCGTCGCGTCCGGCGCCTCCTTGTCGCGCCAGTCCGGCGGGGTGGGGCCGAGGTCGGCGTCGTCGACCGGCAGTCCGGACACGACCAGCACGCCCGACGGCTCGGTCAGCTTGAAGTCGACCAGCGCCGTCCGCAGTCCGCGGGGCAGCTCGTGCGCGTAGACCTGGGCGGCCCGGTGCAGGGCGGGATCCTCGATGGACGAGAAGCGCCCGGTGACCTCCGCGGTGATCTTGCCGATCGTTACGAGGTCCTCGTCGCTCAACCGTAGTTTCAGCATCTTCTTCCTCCGTTGTCGGTGGTCAGGAGTGCGCCGGCTGTCGTGCGGCCGACGGACGGGGCAGCGTCAGCCGGCGCAGGGTCGGGCTCAGGGTCGCGCCGGCGGCGACGACGACCAGCAGCGCGGCCGCGCCGAGGATGCTCACGGTGCCGTCCCGGGTGCCGGTGGACAGCACACCGGCGGTGACCGGGCCTACCGTGGCGGCCAGTTCGGAGCCGAGAGCGACCAGGCCGGACAGGCGTCCGCGCAGCCCGTCGGGCACGGCCGACAGCTGGCAGGTGATCACGGTCGTGTTCGCGACCGGCATGGCCATCGCGGCCACGCCCAGCAGGATGCCGAGCGGCACGCCGCGCGGCGCGTACGCCATGGCGCCGGCGACCGCGGCGAAGACCCAGGTCGAGCCGATGACCAGCACGGCCGGCGACAGCGCCGCCGCGTGCAGCCGGTCGGCGACCAGGGCGCCGATCAGGCCGCCCGCGCCGAAGCACGTCATCATCAGGCCCATCTGCCCGGGCGCGACGTGGTCCTGGCCCGACACGATGAGCACCAGCACGACCAGGGTGTGGAACGCGAGGTTCACGCCGACGATCCAGGCCATCGTCGCCCGGATGGTCCGCATCCGCAGCAGCGGCCCGAACCCGCCGGCCCGCGGTGCGGCGGCGGGCGCGGTGCCTTCGCCCGCCGGGTGGGGCGCGGCGGCACGCCGCGGCAGGTGCAGCGCCGCCAGCGCCACGAACGACAGCGTGAGCGCCGAGGTGTTCAGCGTGAACGGCAGTACCTGGTGCAGCCCGAACGTGAAGCCCGCCAGTGCCGGACCGATCAGCAGCGCGGCGAACGGCCGGGCCGCGTTGCGCGCCAGCGCCTGCGGCAGCTGGTCCTCGGGCACGACCTGGGGCAGCGCCGCGTTCTCGGCCGGGACGAAGACGCCGGCGGCCGCGCCCTCGACGACCGCCACCAGGAGCACCTGCCACAGCGGGCAGCTGCCCAGCAGGACGGCGACGGCGACGCTGAGCATCGCCACCGTACGGACCCCCTGGGCGGCCAGCATCACCCGCTTGCGGTCCACGCGGTCGGCCAGCGCCCCGGCGGGCAGGCTGACCAGCGTACGGGCGCCGGCGAGCACCGCGGCGACGCCGGAGACGTCGGCCGCCGATCCTCCCCGGGTGAGCAGCAGCAGCGGGAACGCGACGTACGCGATCTCGCCGGCCAGTTCGGACAGGAACATCCCCGACCAGAGGATGCGGTAGTTCCGGTTGTGCGGCAGGGGTGTGGTCATGCCGTGGCTTCCCTGTGTGACGGCGGCTGACTCCACCGAGTCTTGCGGCGTCGGGGCGAGCCTCGCCACGAAGTTGACCCGTGGACGAAACTCCGAGGCCAGCCACCTCCCCGTCTCCGGCGCGGGACGCGACCTGTGCAATGTCGGCACGGTTCAAGTTCGTTGAGGACGGAGGCGGGTGCCTCGATATTTGAGGGCTGAGTCGTGTCCGGCCTCCGGCACGGCAGCAGCGAGCCACGACGGAAGGTTGTCCCCCCATGACTTTCGCGCCAGCAACCGCGTCCTCGGAACAAGAGGTGCCCGCACCGCCGGAGGGGCTGACTCCCGTTCCGTGGCGGCCGGTTGCGCTGATCGCCGCCGCGATGACGGTGGGCCTGCTGCTGCTGGCCACCCGGCACGGCTACCACATCGACGAGCTCTACACCCGGGTGGCGAGCCGCCATCTCGCGTGGGGCTACGTCGACCAGCCGCCGCTCGTCGCGCTCGTCGGCAAGGTCGAGACGGCGCTGTTCGGGGACAGCCTCCTCGCCTTCCGGCTGGTGCCGGCGCTGCTGGCCGCGATCGCCGTGGTGCTCGCCCCGGTGATCGCCCGCGAGTTGGGCGCCGGCCGCCGGGCGCAGATACTCGCGGCGTTCATGGCGTTCGCCTCCGGCCTGGTCATGTACACCGGCCACATCATGGGCACCAACAACTGGGACGAGCTGTCCTGGATCACGTCGTCCTGGCTGCTGATCCGACTGGTGCGCACCCGCGACACCCGTCTGTGGTGGGCGATCGGCGTCGTGGTCGGCGTCGGCCTGACCGCCAAGTACCTGCTCGTCCTGCTGCTCCTGTGCCTCGGGGCCGGGCTGCTGGTGTTCGGACCGCGGACGGTGTTCCGGACCTGGCGCTTCCCGGCCGCGATCGGTGTGGCCACGGTCATCGCCTCACCGGTGCTGATCTGGCAGATGACGCACGGCATGCCCCAGCTGGAGATGGAGGCCGCGCTGTCCACGGCGCTGGCGTCGCTGTCCCGCAGCAGCTTCCTGCCGATGCAGCTCCTGCTCATCGGACTCTTCCTGAACCCGGTGTGGATCGCCGGGCTGGTCGCGCT
Source organism: Streptomyces sp. CBMA123 (assembly GCF_014596465.1). GTDB lineage: Bacteria > Actinomycetota > Actinomycetes > Streptomycetales > Streptomycetaceae > Kitasatospora. The sequence goes on from NZ_MECK01000390.1 coordinate 41,972, forward strand.
GCTGCGCCGTCCCGAGTGGCGCGCCTACCGGTTCGTCGGCTGGGCGTACCTGCTGATGGTGGTCGTGCTGCTGGTCATCGGCGGGCAGGGCGCCTACACGACCGCGCTGCAGTACGTCCTCCTCGTCGCGGGGGCCGTGGTCGTCGACCGGTGGGCGCGCACCGTCCGGCGACTCTGGGTGATCGGCGGGCTGACCGGGCTCAACGCGGTGCTCTGCGCGGTGCTGCTGCTGCCGACGCTGCCGATCAACACGTACGCGGACAACCCCGTCCTCAGCAAACTGGCCATCGTTCAGTTCGACCAGGCCGGCTGGCCCGAACTGACCCGTCAGGTGAGCGCCGTCTACCGGTCGCTGCCGTCGGACGAGCAGGCGCACACCGTCATCTACGGCAACCACTACGGCCAGGCCGGCGCGATCGACAAGTGGGGGCCGAAGTACGGGCTGCCGCAGTCGTACAGCGGCCACAACTCGTACGCCGACTACGGCCGGCCCGGCGACGACAAGACGACCGTGATCACCATCGGCGTCGACAAGGAGCAGTTCGGCAAGCTCTTCCAGTCGTGCGAGGACCGCGGCGAGTACAGGAACGACCTGCCGGTGTCCGACAACGGCCAGAAGTTCATGGTGTGCCGCGGCCCGCTGAAGCCCTGGTCGCAACTGTGGGAGCAGCTGCGCTGGATCGGCTTCCAGTGCCCCTACACGGCCGAGGCGATCACGGCGACCAGCACCAAGGAGTGCGACTGAGCCGGCGGCCCGGTCATCGCCGGTCCCCCTCACCCGGCCGGTCGACGGAGATCCAGAGCGTGCAGTCCGCGGCCAGCCGCAGCACGTCGCCGTCCCTGAGGGGGGTCCGCGCACCGGCGCAGGCCGGGCTGCCGTTCACGAAGGTGCCGTTGGTGGAGTGTTCGTCCCGCACCCACGCGGTGCCGTCCGGTTCCAGGCCGACGGTCGCGTGGTGGCGGGAGACGTTGTCGTAGCGCTCCAGCAGGCCCTGGGTGGTGTGGGCGGCCGGCGCGCGGCCGAGGAGCAGCGTGCTGCCCGGCGTCACGGTGCGCTCCACCGCACCGAACCGGATCCGCAGGACGGCGGTGGGGAGGTCACGGCGGGTCGTGTGCGCGTCCACGGCCCGCCCGCCGGAGCCGGCGGTACGGGACGGGGGCGCCTCGTCCAGCATCCGCTGGCAGGCCACGCACACCTGATTGGTCGGCACCGGAACCGGGGCTCCGCAGTGCGGGCAGGCCCGCGGCCGCGCCTCCTCCGACGGATCCCCCTCGTCCACCGTCCCCGGGGCCCCCGCCCCGGTCGTGGGCGCGGGCGGTCCGGGCAGCGGGTACCGGGCGACGGCCGGGCGGCTGAGATTGCCGGAGCAGCCCCGGCAGACGAGATCGTCGTCCTCCGCCGCCAGGCCGCAGGACGAACAGATCAGCTGCGCCACGACACCTCTTCCAGGGTGATGCCGGCCGACCGGAGCCGGGCGCTCAGGCGGTCCATGTCGCCCCTGCCGGGAACACCGATGAACCAGATGCGGCCGTCGGCCATCGCGACCTGCATGGGGGGAGGGCCGACCGGTCCGGTTCCCTCGTACCGCTCGCGGCCGAGGTCGGTCAGCGCGGTCAGCCGCTGGTTGCTCGAACCCCTCCAGCGCAGTCCGGGGCTGTTGAGGCGCTCGACGTACGGACCGGTGAGCACCGCGTCACACCGGCTGAGGAGCGCGGAGTGCTGCCGCCTCAGCCGGGAGAGGGAGTACCCGCTGTAGACGAGTACGTCCACGGGGGCGGGCCGCTCGCGGCGCCAGGCGTGGACCCGGTCCAGGAGCGCGGCGAGCGCTTCCGGCTGCTGGAACGGTTCTCCCCCCGAGACCGTGATCCCGTCGAGCGGATCGGGCAGGCCGGAAAGCCAGGCCTGGATCGCCGCGACATCCACCAACGTGCCGGGATCGGCCGTCCAGGTGTCCTGGGAGACGCACCCGGCGCAGCCGATCGTGCAGCCCTGCGTCCAGATGCCCGCCCGGGTCCCGGGGCCCAGCGAGGTCACCGGGTAGTGCGCCTTGTTCAGCATCAGCCGGACGGGGCGAGGGGCGGCGGGGGAGTCCGTCATGCCAGCTCCACGGAGACGATGTCGCCCTCGCGTCGCAGGCCGGTCACCCGGACGTGCGCGCCCGCCGCCGGGTCCCGGTCGAACAGGGTCCGGGCCAGGGGATTGACGAACCGCGACTCCAGGGCCATGCCGATGCCCCGGCCACCCATGTGCGGGTTGCCGGTGCACCACGTCCGCAGCGCGGCCTGGACCTCGGGGTCCACCTCCAGGACGATGCCCTGCTCCTCGTGGACCCTGGCGACGATGTTGTCGAGCTGGAGGCCGAAGATGCGGGCGGCCGCCGCACGGTCGATGAAGTCGAACACCACGATGTTGTCCCCGAAGCGGTTGAGCAGCTCCGGCCGGCCGAGGACCCTGGTGAAGTGGTCGCTGATCGCCGCCTTCACCCGCTCCTCGATCTCCTCGTACGGCATGTCGGGGTGGACATGGGGCACGAGCCGCCCGCTGCCGTCCGCCACGTTCATGCCGAGGTTGGAGGTGAACACGAGGACGGTCTCGGAGAAGTGCACCGTCGAGCCGCGCCCGTCCGTCAGCCGGCCGTCCTCCAGGATCTGCAGGAACTTGTCCAGGATCCGTGGATGGGCCTTCTCGATCTCGTCGAAGAGGACCACCCGGAAGGGCTGTTGGCGTACCGCGTTGGTCAGTTCGCCGCCCGCCTCGAAGCCGACGTATCCCGGTGGCGCCCCGATCAGCCGGTCCCCGGCGTGCTCCGAGGAGAACTCGCTCATGTCGAACCGCAGGTAGGCGGACTCGTCCGCGAAGATCAACGACGAGACGGCCTTGGCCAGTTCGGTCTTGCCGACGCCCGTGGGGCCGGCGAAGAACAGGACGCCGCGCGGCCGGGCGGAGGAGGTGGACTGCTGCGCGCCGGACAGCCCGAGAGCGGCCCGCTTCAGGATGTCCAGGGTCTTGGTGACGGCCTGCGGCTGTCCGACGACGCGCTGGGGGATCGAGTGCTGGCCGTCCGTGATCCGCTTGCGGAGGTACTCCCGCTTCCACGGGTTGTCCATGACGCCGAGTTTGTAGATGCGGATCGCGTCCGGAAGCTCCGTCATCGTCAGGCCGCGGTCCCTGGCCAGCCGGGTGACCTCGATCATCGCCTGCAGGGTGAGTCCGTCCGTCTGCGCCGCGAACGCCTCGCACGCCGCGGTCGCCGGCGGGTCCGAGTCCAGGTCCGTGACGCCGAAGAGCTTCATCAGCAGGCGCGCGGTGGCCTGCCGGTCGCCCAGGTCCGGAGCCGGGAGTCCGATCGACCGGACCTGGTCGTTGGCCGAGGTGAGCCAGGCCGGCAGATCGCCCTCACGGTCCGCCAGCCAGATCACCGGGTTGTACAGCGGGGTCGTACGGCCGCTCCGCGCACCCACCGGAACGGCGGTCCGGGAGAGCCTGGCGCAGAACCTGAAGAAGTCCCGCTCGTTCGGCTCCAGTTCCGTCGCACCGCGCGCGATGCGGGAGGCGTCGTCGATCGCGAGCGCCGCCCGGATCTGCTGCGCGGGACGGGCCAGTTCGGCCATCAGCGTGCGCAGGGCCTCCAACGAGGGAAGCGTTCCCGGCCGGGGACGCCGGGGGAGCAGCCGGGACGCGGCGGCCTCGCCCTGATCGGCCGCCTCGGCCGTGGCACCGGCCGGCAGGTGCACCCGGAGACCGTCCACGGGGTCGTGGACGAGCAGGAACGCGTACCCGTTGGCGCGGAGCGTCTCCCAGAGCAGGTCCAGCAGGGACGACAGACGGGGGCGTTCGCTGCCGGCCTCCCGGACCAGGAAGCTGTCATGACGGTTCCCCCACAGCACGAACTGTGAGTGGACGGGCAGCGTCGCCTCGAATTCCCGGAGGAACGGCGGGCCCGTCGTCGGCGGGACGCCATCAGGTGCGCGCGTGTCCTCGGCGGACAAGGATTCCCCTCCACAAGGTGCCGGCTTCCGGTCCTGAACCTGTCGGTCCTTCGGGCGGATCACCGATCGCGCTCCCGGTACCCGGGCCGGGACCGCGTGCTCGGGGCGACCGGGGAGACGGCCAGGGGCACCGGCACCTGGCCGGGCGGGACCGCCACCTGGACATCCGTGCTCAGCCCCGCCCGTGCGAGGCGACCACGCAGTTCATGGAAGTCCTGACACCACTGTTCCTCGCGTTCGACGTCGACGCTGGAGGCGTCGTCGCCGACTCCGGCGGCGGTGCGCACGACCGCGGTACGCATCTGAGCGCCCTGCTGGTCGACGGTCAGGTTGACCGCGTGCTCGGGCCATTCGCTCCGGGACAGGCGCAGGGTGCCGCCGGTGACGGTGAGCGTCTCGAATCCATGGCTGACGTGGTAGCCGAGGTCGGCGAGGGCGTCCGTCACCGTGTCGACCACGTACTGCCGTTCGGCTTCCGCCTCGGCCGCGGCCTGGCAGCCGGCCGCCCGTCGGCGCAGTGGCTCGTCCAGGGGACGGTGGCCGGCCACCACCTCGGCGAGCAGAGCCCGCACCGGGTCCACGTCCGCCCCCCGGGCGGTCTCGAGGTCATGGAGGAGTCCGACGGCTTCGTCGGCGTCGCGCCGTCCGGCCTGCGCGGCCGAGTTGGCACGCTGGACCCGGAGCCTCGTCTCGGTCAGCCAGGTGCGAGCTTCGTCGAGCGAGGTCGCCTCGGCCACCCGCGCCGCGGCCAGCCGCGCGTCCGCCCGGTGGCCCTCGCCACAGTCCGGCAGCAGGCGCGACAGCACCCGGGCCAGGGTCCGTTCCAGGTCCTCGCGCGCGGCGCCGTCCCCGGGCTCGGGCTCGGAGCCGACGGCGTCGGAGGGCGCCGAGCGGTCGGCGAACACCTCGGCGGCATCGACCAGGCGGCGCTCGGCGGCGGGCCCGGCCACGTCGGCGAAGAGGTCCGCCGCGAAGGCCCGAGCGGCCTGCTCCCGCAGCTCCCGCTCCGCGCCGGCCAGCGCGCGGTCGGCCTCGGCGCACCAGGCCTCCAGCTCGGACGTGGCCTGGGTGACGATCCGTAGCGGCTCGGGAGGTCGCACGCCGACGGCGGCACCGTACTGCTGCCGGAAGCCCGCGAGGGACTCGGACAGGGCCGCGATCCGCGCGTTGCGCGTCTTCACCCGGCGCACGGCGGCGTCCCGGGCGGCTGCGGCCAGGAGGGCCGCCTCGCGGGCGGCCTCCTCACGGCGTCGCAC
>NZ_MECK01000391.1 GCF_014596465.1 Streptomyces sp. CBMA123
GCGCAGGAACGCGAGGAGGCGGGTACCGCCGCGGCGGCGGCCGAGCAGCGGCGGGGCCGCCTGGGCATGCGGCTGCTCGCCGCGCTCGGCCAGGGCCTCGCCCTGCTGCTCGGCCTGCAACTGGGTGCCCGGTCGCAGCCGGTGGCCGACGTCGTCGGCGAGGTGCTGTTGCTCGCGGCGGTGTGGGAGCTGCTGGACCGCCTTCCCCAGCTGCTCCGGGAGCTGACCGCCGGCCAGGACGCGGCCGCACGGCTCGGCCCGTTCACCGCGACCGCCACCGACCGGCAGCCGCACGCGGCGACCAGCGCAGTCGCTGCTCTCACCGTGCTGGACCTGCCCGCCGGCAACGACGGGCGGCCCCTCTCGTTCACCGTCCGGGCGCCCGGGCTGGTCGTCGTCACCGGGCCCAACGGCAGCGGAAAGTCCACGCTCCTGGGCCAGTTGGCCGGACGACTGCCGACTGCCTCCGGACAGGTGCGACTGGGCGCCGCCCCGGTCACGGAGCTGCCCGCCGACGTGGTCGCCGACATGGTCACCCTGGTCGAGGCCGACGACTGGCTCGCCGACACGACCGTCGCCGCCAACCTTTGCCTGGCCGCACCGCTTGCCGACCCGGAGCGGCTCCGCGCGGCACTGGCGGCGGTCGGGCTCGGTTCCCTGCCCCTGGACACCCCGGTCGGCCCGGCCGGCCGCGCACTGTCCCAGGGGCAGCGGCGCCGCCTCGCCATCGCCCGCGCGCTCCTGCGCCGCCCGCGCATCCTGCTGCTCGACGAACCCACCGCCGGACTCGACCGGCCGACCGCCGAGGCGCTGCTGCGCGAGCTGCGCCGGGCGCTGCCGGACTCGGCGCTGGTCCTGGCCCTGCAGGACCAGGACATCGGGCTGCTCCCGTGGCACCCGGATGTCGCCGTCGACCTGGCCGACCACCGGATGGCCGACCCCCGGATGGCCGGAGCACCGGGGCGACCCGGGTGAGCCGCAGGCCGGCGGCCCCCCGTAGGTGTGCCCGCACCAATGCCGGTGATTCACGTCGTGTCCGGTCCGGTGACCGTGACGATGGCCGGCCTGGTCGACTCCCGGCTCGTGTGGTGACACGCACTCAGCCTGCCTCGTGGCAGCGCTGACTGGTCGCGCGGGGGCCACTGGGCCTGTCGGAGCACGGCCATGGCATGGAGGAGGTCCGCGGTGCTGGTCAGCAGGGCCCCGCAGGAGGTGGTGACCTCCCAGTCGTCCGTGGCCGGGCCGGGGCGGGCGGTGCCCAGGCTGCGTGGGCTGGTGATGTCGGTGCGGTCCTGGATGTCAACGGTGTCGCCGACCAGAGTGGCCGTGTAGGTCCGGCCCATGCACTTGACGACCATGGGGCTGGAAGTGACCTCGTCGAGCCGCAGGATCCTGGCGCTCGGCTCGTGCTGGATCAGCTGCGCGAGTCTGTCATCCGACATGGATAGACTACTTTCAGTACACAAATGCCTTCTCTCGGTAACTGTACCGATGTGGACGCGCTGTCTTCCCGCTTTCCGGCATTGCGCGCATCCTTGGCCGGGTGCTGACAGCGATGTCGGACCACAAGGGGGGAGCATGGAGTACGCGAGTGTGCTCGGCCGGGTGGCCAGGGCGGCGCGGCAGGTCGCCGGCACCGGAGAGGTGGCCACCTACATCCCGGCGCTCGCCCGCGCCGACCCGGTTGCTTTCGGGATCGCCCTCGCCACGGCCACCGGTCCCGGGTCGGTCCACGGCGCGGGCGACTGGCGGACACCGTTCTCGATCCAGTCGATCTCCAAGGTGTTCACCCTCGCCCTGGTCCTCGCCACCGATGGCGACACCCTGTGGCATCGGGTGGGCAAGGAACCCTCGGGTTCGCCGTTCAACTCCCTGGCCCAGCTGGAGCGTGAGGGGGGCGTGCCGCGCAACCCGTTCGTCAACGCCGGCGCACTGGTGGTCACCGACCGCCTGCAGACCCTGACCGGCGATGCCAGTGGAGCCCTGCGGGAGTTCCTCCGCGCGGAGAGCGGCAACCCCGCCATCGACTTCGACGCCCGCGTCGCCGCCTCCGAACAGCGCCACGGCCACCGCAACGCCGCCCTCGCCCACCTGCTGGCCGACCACGGCAAGCTCACCAACCCCGTGCCCACCGTCCTGCGCCACTACGTCAAGCAGTGCGCGATCACCATGACCTGCCACGACCTCGCCCGGGCGGCCTGCCTGCTGGCCAGACACGGCATCCGCGCCGACGGCACCCGCCTGCTCACCCGCAGCGAGGCCAAGCGGATCAACGCCGTCATGCTGGTCGGCGGCACCTACGACGCCGCCGGGGACGTCGCCCACCGGGTGGGGCTGCCCGCCAAAAGCGGCGTCAGCGGAGGCATCCTCGCCGTCGTCCCCGGCCGCTGCGGGCTGTGCGTGTGGGGGCCGGCCCTCGATGTGCACGGCAACTCCGTGGCCGGCATCGCCGCGCTGGACGCCTTCACCACACTCACCGGCTGGTCGGTCTTCTGACCGTGGCCCGCGGAGCCAGGAAGCGCGCGGACGAGGACGAGGGCGCCGTCGGGGGCCGTCGGGGGCCGCCGGTGCCCCGGAGCCTCCCGGAGGCCGTCAGCCTGTCCGGGATCAGTCGGGGCGGGGCGGCTGCTCGGCGAGTGCCCTGACGTAGTCCGGTTCGGTGAGAGGGCCGAAGAGGACGGCTCGGGGGGTTTCCATCAGGTCGATCAGGTCCGTGGCCCGGGGGAGGAGGCGGTGGCACAGGTCGTTCAGGCGGCCGGGCAGCGAGCGGACCTGTTCGGGAGTGAGCAGCCCCTCGGTCACGAACCAGCCGCTGTGCGTCCGGACCTCTTCCAGGCAGCTGAGCAGGGAGAGGTCGTGCAGCAGGGAGCCGCGCCCCGCAGCCCCGGGCTCCCGCGCCTGCGCTTCCAGGGCCTCGGCCCGGAGAACCTCCGCGGTGGTGCGGGCGACGTGGGCCTCGGCGAGGAGGAGCGCCAGGTCGGTGTGGGCGTCCCAGGCCGCCGCAGCGGTCGTTCCGGCCTCCTCGCAGCTGGTCAGGCGGTGCGTCAGCTCGGTGTGCAGCAGGCGCTCACGGGCCCGGAACAGGGCGTGGAAGTCGTCGTCGTCGGCCGGCGGGAGGCCCGTCGGCTCCTCCGGCGCCGGGTGGGCGACGGCGTCGACCATCGTCCGGGCGGCGTCCAACAGGATCAGCCGGTTGTCGCCGCCCGCCGAGTGGAACGCCATGGTGAGTGCCTGGTACTCGATCAGGCGGTTCTCGGAGAAGAAGCCGACCGCGCCGACCGCCGAGCGGCACTGGGTCACCGCCCGGTCGGCGAGCCGGTCGACGCCGGCCTTGGTCAGCGCCAGCGCGCGCATCACCGCGGGTGCCGGTCCACTGCCCGCACCGCCCCCCTCGGGGATGTGCCAGCTCGCCGCGGTCGCCCGGCGGGCCAGTACGGTGGCCGTGTGCGCGGCGGCGGCGGCGCCGAACAGCAGACGTTGCTGGTGGCGCAGCCCGAGCGCGGGGCGCTCGCCGGCCAGGCGGTCGGCGGTCACCCTGCGCAGCGCGTGCGGCAGGGCGATC
>NZ_MECK01000392.1 GCF_014596465.1 Streptomyces sp. CBMA123
GCCCTCGGTGGCGGGGGTGAGCGAGGTGCTCGGCTCGCACGAGGCGCCGCCGACCCCCGCCGGGGGGACGCCGCTGCCCGCGGACGCGCCGCGGCGGCCGGAGGAGCCGGTCGACCCGACCGTCTGGCGCGACCACCCGTAGGCCGGGAAAGGGCAAAGGGCCCCGCGGGGGAACGGGGCCCTTTGTCGCTCAGCACTCGGCGTCAGGGCTGCGCCGGGTGCTGGAGGTGACGGCGCCGGGGGAGGAGCGCCGTCGTGTCGGTTGGCTCGGGTCGTGCCCCTTCGGTGCCGGCGTGGGTGGCCGGGGAGCGGGGCACGCGCTTCCGTGCGGCGGCGGGCCGGCGGGCAGGTCTGCGCCGGGCCCTCGCTCACGGAGCGTGAAGTGAAAACCGCTGTCGCCTTTCGGTGCGACGACCGTGGAGACCTCGGTCCGGGCCCCCGCGACGCACCTGCCGGCCGCCGGGAGAACCGGTCACACCGAGCATCGTGGTGGACGGAGGGGTTTCTCTGCAACCGATTCGGCACGTTCGGCACAGCTCATTTGCGGACGACATTGCGTCGAATGATCACGGTGCGTAGTGGTCTGGAGGATTGCGGTGCACGGGGACGCGCGTAGCGGCGCGGGACGGTGAGGGGGGAGTGCGCCCGGGGCGTGCCCCGGATCGAAGGGGGGTCAGAGGGGGTCGGAGGGGGGCCGAAGGGCGGTGCGACGGCCGGCCCCGGGCGTCCCCGGGGAACCGGCCGTCCCACCTCTCGGCCCAGTCGCGGCCGGGGTCGCTGTCCCCTGCTGGCCGGCCGCGGCACCCGCGCACGGTCCCACGGCGCCGCTCCCCGGCGGGCCGGGGCGGCGGCGCCACATGCGCCGGTGGACTGGGGTGAAGCTCCACGCGTGGTCCTGCTGCCCGTACGGCGGTGCCCCCGGTCGGGGGCGGCGGCGGCGCGTCTGGCGGACGCGGCGCGGCCGTCCGGTCGTCAGAAGCAACGAAGCGCGACCCCGACCGGTCACGGTCCTTTGGACGTGCAGACGAGTGAAACCGGACAGCCCGGTAGAATCGGTGTCCAGACACCCACACCCGTCCGCCGCCGCTGCCTCCCGCCGGGGAGGCGGTTCAGCGCGACACCTCGATACCGCTGCCGGAAGGCCGTCTGTGTCCTCTGCAATTCCCGTCCAGTCCGTGCCGGACAACGACACCGTCCTGGTGGTCGACTTCGGCGCCCAGTACGCCCAGCTCATCGCCCGTCGGGTGCGTGAGGCGCGGGTCTACAGCGAGATCGTGCCGAGCAGCATGCCGGTGGCCGAGATGCTCGCCAAGAACCCCAAGGCGATCATCCTCTCCGGCGGTCCGTCGTCGGTCTACGAAGAGGGCGCGCCGCAGCTCGACCGCGCGATCTTCGAGGCCGGTGTCCCGGTCTTCGGCATGTGCTACGGCTTCCAGCTGATGGCGAAGACGCTGGGCGGCACCGTCGACAACAACGGTGCCCGCGAGTACGGCCGCACCCCGCTGACCGTCTCCCGCACCGGCTCCACCCTGTTCGAGGGTGTCCCGGCGCAGCACTCGGTGTGGATGTCGCACGGCGACGCCTGCTCGGCCGCCCCGGCGGGCTTCAGCGTCACCGCCTCCACCGAGCTGGTCCCGGTCGCGGCCTTCGAGAACGACGAGGCCCGGCTGTACGGCGTCCAGTACCACCCCGAGGTGCTGCACTCCGACCACGGCCAGCAGATCCTGGAGCACTTCCTCTACCGCGGCGCCGGCATCGCCCCGACCTGGACCACCGGCAGCGTGGTCGATGAGCAGATCGCCCTGATCCGCGAGCAGGTCGGCACCAAGCGGGCGATCTGCGGCCTGTCCGGCGGCGTGGACTCCGCGGTCGCCGCCGCCCTGGTCAACAAGGCCATCGGCGACCAGCTGACCTGCGTCTACGTCGACCACGGCCTGATGCGCAAGGGCGAGACCGAGCAGGTCGAGAAGGACTTCGTGGCCGCCACCGGCGTGCAGCTGAAGGTCGTCGACGCCGCCGAGCGCTTCCTGAACGCGCTGAAGGGGGTCACCGACCCCGAGGAGAAGCGCAAGATCATCGGCCGCGAGTTCATCCGGGTCTTCGAGCAGGCCCAGGCCGAGATCGTCGCCGAGGCCGGCGCCCACGGCGAGTCGGTCGACTTCCTGGTCCAGGGCACCCTGTACCCGGACGTGGTGGAGTCCGGCGGCGGCACCGGCACCGCCAACATCAAGTCCCACCACAACGTCGGCGGCCTGCCCGAGGACCTGCAGTTCCAGCTGGTCGAGCCGCTGCGCAAGCTGTTCAAGGACGAGGTCCGGATGGTCGGCCAGGAGCTGGGCCTGCCGGAGGAGATCGTCCAGCGCCAGCCGTTCCCGGGCCCCGGCCTGGGCATCCGGATCGTCGGCGAGGTCACCGAGGAGCGCCTGAACCTGCTCCGCGACGCCGACGCGATCGCCCGCGAGGAGCTCACCGCGGCCGGTCTGGACCGCGAGATCTGGCAGTGCCCGGTCGTGCTGCTCGCCGACGTGCGCAGCGTGGGCGTGCAGGGCGACGGCCGCACCTACGGTCACCCGATCGTGCTGCGCCCGGTCTCGTCCGAGGACGCCATGACAGCCGACTGGTCCCGTCTGCCGTACGACGTGCTGGCGAAGATCTCCACCCGGATCACCAACGAGGTCCGCGACGTCAACCGCGTCGTCGTCGACGTCACCAGCAAGCCGCCGGGCACCATCGAGTGGGAGTGAGCACTCCCCGCGAAGCCTGAACAGCCGCGCCGTCGTTCCCGTACTGGAGGGAACGGCGGCGCAGCCGTTCGCGGCCCCCCGCGTCGGTATGTCCCACCGAAAGCGTGCAGGAGCGGGCAGAATGCGGACCGGACCTGTCAGGTAGTGGCAGGCCGTGAGGGAAGGTGTGACGGATGTCGGAGGTCAGCAACTCCGAGGCGGTCGCCGGAGGAGCGTCCGGCCGGGCCGACCGGGCGGCGCAACGGCGGGCGTTCGCGTCCCGGTACGCGCTGCTGCCGCTGCGGCTGTTCCTCGGCGTCACCTTCGTCTACGCCGCCCTGGACAAGCTCTCCGACGCGCACTTCCTGGCCGGCGCGGGCGACCCGGCCTCCTTCGTCTCGCAGACCCAGGCCGCCAAGGCTGGCGGCAGCCCGATCGGCTTCCTGCTCGGGCCCGCGCTGGACGCGCCCACCCTGTCCGCGCTGGCCATCGCCTTCGGCGAGCTGGCCGTCGGCCTCGGCACCCTGCTCGGCCTCTGGGGCCGGGTCGCGGCGCTCGGCGGCGCGCTGATCAACCTGAGTCTGTGGCTGACCGTCAGCTGGAGCGTCTCGCCGTACTACCTCGGCAACGACCTCGGCTACCTGATGGCCTGGACCCCGCTGCTGCTGGCCGGCACGCCGTACCTGTCGGTGGACGGCTACCTCGCCCGCCGGGCCGGGCGGGACCGCGAGCGGGGGCTGACCGAGGCGCACGTCAGGCGCCGGGCGCTGGTGGACGGCGGGATCGCGGCGGTCGCCATCGGCGGCGCCGGGCTGCTGAGCGGCTCGCTCAC
>NZ_MECK01000393.1 GCF_014596465.1 Streptomyces sp. CBMA123
CCGGCCCGGCCCCGACGGCCCCCGGCACCCCGACGGCCGCGCCCCCGTTCCCGCTCCCCGAGGCCCTCGCCCACGCCGCCGGCGGCCCCCGGTACTGGCTGCCCACCCAGGCCGACCGGACGTCACCGCCCACCGCACCCGCCGCCGGCTTCGACGTCGAGGCCGTCCGCCGGGACTTCCCCCAGCTGCACCGCGAGGTCAACGGCCGTCCGCTGGTCTGGCTGGACAACGGCGCCACCACGCTCAAGCCCCGCCAGGTGGTCGAGGCCGTCGGCGAGCACTACGCGACGGGTACCTCCAACGTCCACCGCGGCGCCCACACCCTCGCCCAACAGGCCACCCGGATCTACGAGGAGGGCCGCGCCGAGGCCGCCAAGCTGCTCGGCGCACCCACCCCGGACGAGATCGTCTTCGTCCGGGGCACCACCGAGGCCGTCAACCTGGTCGCCCAGACCTGGGGCCGGGCCAACCTGGGCGTCGGCGACGAGATCCTGGTCTCCGCCGCCGAGCACCACTCCAACCTGGTGCCCTGGCAGCTGATCGCCAAGGAGCGCCGGGCCCGGGTCGTCCCGATCCCGCTGCTGCCCGACGGGCAGGTGGACCAGGACGCCTACCGGGACCTGCTGGGCAACCGGACCAGGCTGGTGGCGCTCACCCATGCCTCCAACGTGCTGGGGACCGTCCCGCCGGTGGCCGAGATGACGGCGCTCGCCCACCGCTACGGCGCCAAGGTGCTGGTCGACGGCGCCCAGGCGGTGGCCCACTTCCCGGTGGACGTCACCGCCCTGGACGCCGACTTCTACGCCTTCTCGGGGCACAAGGTCTTCGCCCCGACCGGGATCGGCGCGCTGTACGGCAAGCGGGAGCTGCTGGAGGCCATGCCCCCGTACCAGGGCGGCGGCAACATGATCGACTCGGTGAGCTTCGAGGAGACCAGCTACGCGCCCGTCCCGCACCGTCTGGAGGCCGGCACCGGCCACATCGGCGGGGTGGCCGGCCTGCGGGCCGCGCTGCGCTACCTGTCCGGGCTGGACCGCGAGGCCGCCACCGCGCACGAGGAGCAGCTCACCGCGTACGCCACCGCGGCGCTGCGCACGGTGCCCGGCCTGCGGCTGATCGGCGAGGCGCCCGGCAAGATCGGGGTGCTCACCTTCCTGCTCGCCGGGACGGACCCGATCGCCCTCGCCAGGGCGCTCGACCAGCAGGGCATCGCGATCCGGGCCGGCCACCACTGCGCCCAACCCGCCCTCGCCGCCTACGGGTTGCAGAGCGCGGCGCGGGCCTCGCTGGCCCTGTACAACACCGTGCAGGACGTCGATGCCCTGGTGGCCGCGCTCCAGGGCATCGGAGCGGAAGCGGCCGGGGCCTGACCGGGGCCGGGGGCGGGCACCCCCGACCGGCCCGCTCCCGGTCCCCCGGTCCCCGCCCGACGGTGACTTCGGCCACGGTTTCGCGCTTGGCCCGGCGGTGGCCCGCGCCGGGACGGAAGCGACATTCATGGCCGGAAACCGCCGAAAGACGTCCCGTAATCGTCGGATTCGAGCGGCATTCATCGGACTTGTCTGCCCGGTGGCAGCCCTGACGAAGAGTTCCGTACCTCGGCGATTAACCGCGTGTTCACATGCCCTCGTCAACCGTGTTCACCGCTACGCTCTAGCGTCTAGCCGCCGCGCCGCTCGTGCTACGCGCGTCACGGCCCCAAAACTGACACGTATGACGATGACGTCCGAGGTACCCACCATGCACGCACTTCCCCACCGCAACAGGTGGCTCCGCTACGGCGCCGGCCTGATCGGCGCGGCCTCGCTGACCGCCTTCGGCGCAGCGCCGGCGGCCTTCGCGGCCGACGGCCCGCAGACCGCCACCCCGATCAAGCACCTCGTGGTGATATTCCAGGAGAACGTCTCCTTCGACCACTACTTCGGCACCTACCCGAACGCGGCCAACACCGCCGACGACAAGGTGAAGTTCACCGCCAAGCCCGACACCCCGAAGGTGGACGGCCTCAGCGACGACCTGCTGCACAAGAACCCGAACCGGAACAACCCGGTCCGGCTGACGCCGTCCCAGGCCGTCACCTGCGACCAGGACCACACCTACAAGGACGAGCAGCTCGCCTTCGACGGCGGCAAGATGGACAAGTTCGTCGAGCACGCCGACATCGAGAGCTGCAAGGCCCCGATGTACACCGCGCCCGGCCTGGTGATGGACTACTACGACGGCAACACCGTCACCGGCTACTGGAACTACGCCCAGCGCTTCGCGATGAGCGACAACTCCTTCGGCACCAACTACGGGCCCTCCACCCCCGGCGCGATCAACCTGGTCTCGGGCAACACCCACGGCGGCTACCCGGTCGACCCGAAGACCGGCAAGCAGACCACCGACGCCTACGTGGTCGCCTCCCCGGACGCCAAGGGCGTCGGCACCGTCATCAACGACCCCGACCCGGGCTACGACGAGTGCTCCAACCCGGCGCACAACCAGCTGGTCATGACCGGCAAGAACGTCGGCGACCTGCTCAACGACAAGGGCGTCAGCTGGGGCTGGTTCCAGGGCGGCTTCAAGCCGACCGGCACCAAGGACGGCAAGGCCGCCTGCGACGCCGCGCACAACAACGTCGTGGGCGCCTCGCAGACCGACTACAACCCGCACCACGAGCCCTTCCAGTACTACAAGTCCACGGCGAACCCGAAGCACCTCGCGCCCGCCTCGGTGGACGAGATCGGCCACGCCGGCCAGGCCAACCACCAGTACGACCTGACCGACTTCGACGCCGCCCTCCAGCACGGCAACCTGCCGGCCGTCAGCTACCTCAAGGCCGCCAACTACCAGGACGGCCACGCCGGCTACTCCGACCCGCTGGACGAGCAGCACTTCGTCGTCGACACCATGAACAAGCTCCAGAAGTCCAAGGACTGGGCCTCCACCGCCGTCGTCATCGCCTACGACGACTCGGACGGCTGGTACGACCACAAGTTCGCCGAGCCGGTCAACGGCTCCAAGGACGCCGCCAACGACAGCCTGAGCGGCGCCGGCCAGTGCGGCAATGACGCCGGCTGGGGCGGCTACGCCGACCGCTGCGGTTTCGGCCCGCGCCTGCCGCTGCTGGTCGCCTCGCCGTACGCCAAGGCCAACTTCGTCGACCACACCCAGACCGACCAGACCTCGATCCTGCGCTTCGTCGAGGACAACTGGAAGACCGGCCCGATCGGCGACTCCTCCTTCGACGAGCACGCCGCCTCCATCGAGGGCATGTTCGACTTCAAGAACCCGCAGTCGGCCACCCTGATCCTGGACCCGACCACCGGCGCACCGGCCGGCGGCGACACCCCCAGCAGCCAGCCCACCGGCGGCACCACCACCACGCCGGCCCCGGCCGGCTCGGCGACCTCGACCGACGGCACCGGCACCGGCACCGGCACCACCAGCGTCGCCGGCGCCACCAGCACCGTCTCCGGCCCCCCGCTGGCCGAGACCGGCGCCAACTCCAACACCGGCCCGCTCGCGGCCGCAGCCGTCGCCCTGCTGGCGGTCGGC
>NZ_MECK01000394.1 GCF_014596465.1 Streptomyces sp. CBMA123
ACGGGCTGCTGCCGCGCACCCTGCACGTGGACGCGCCCTCCTCGCACGTCGACTGGACGGCCGGTGCGGTCGAACTGCTCACCGAGCGCGCCGACTGGCCGGCCACCGGCCACCCGCGCCGGGCGGGTGTGTCGTCCTTCGGGATCAGCGGCACCAACGCGCACGTGATCCTGGAGCAGGCCGAGCCCGAGGCCGTGCCGGACGCTGCGGAGACGGCGGGGGCGATGCCCTGGGTGGTATCCGCCAAGTCCGAGGCGGCGCTGGACGCTCAGCTCGCGCGATTGGCAGAGCTTGATGAACTCCCTTCCGCTGACGTGGCGTTCACCCTGCTCGGGCGGTCGCTCTTCCCGCACCGCGCGGTGGTCGTCGACGGGGTCGAGGTGGCCCGAGGAGTCGCGGCCGAGGGCGGGACGGCGTTCCTGTTCTCGGGGCAGGGCTCGCAGCGGCTCGGCATGGGACGGGAGTTGTACGAACGGTTCCCGGTGTTCGCCCGGGCCTTCGACGAGGTGTGCGAGGCGTTCGAGGTTCCGGTTCGGGATGTCGTGTGGGGCGCGGACGCGGAGCTGTTGAGCCAGACCGCTTACGCCCAGGCCGGTTTGTTCGCCGTCGAGGTCGCGCTGTTCCGGCTCGTCGAATCGCTGGGTGTGCGGCCGGAGTTCGTGGCCGGGCACTCGATCGGTGAGGTCGCGGCCGCGCATGTCGCCGGGGTGTTCTCGCTGGCGGACGCCTGCACGCTGGTGGCCGCTCGCGGCCGTCTCATGCAGGCACTGCCGTCCGGTGGCGCGATGCTGGCCGTGCAGGCGACGGAGGACGAAGTCCTGCCGCTGCTCGGCGAGTTCGTCTCGATCGCGGCCGTCAACGGCCCGCGCGCGATCGTCGTCTCCGGCACGGAGGACGCCGTCGCGGAGATCGAGGCGCACTTCGCCGACCGCCGGACGAACCGGCTGCGCGTCTCCCACGCGTTCCACTCGCCGCTGATGGACCCGATGCTGGCGGACTTCCGTACGGTCCTCAACGGGCTGACGTACCAAGCCCCTTCGATTCCCGTCGTCTCCAACCTCACCGGTGAACTGGGCACGGATCTGTGCGCCCCCGACTACTGGGTGCGCCACGTCCGCGAGGCCGTCCGCTTCGCCGACGGCATCCGCACGCTGGAAGCCGCAGGTGTCACCCGCTTCCTCGAACTCGGCCCCGACGCCGTCCTCACCGCCCTCACCGCGAGCGCGCTGCCCGACGCCGAGGCCGAAGCGGTCCCGGCGCTCCGCCGCGACCGGGCCGAGGAGCAGACCCTCGTCGACGCCCTCGCCCACCTCCACGTCCACGGCGCGACGGTGGACTGGGCCGCCCTGTTCGCCGCCACCGGCGGCCGGCACGTCGACCTGCCGACGTACGCCTTCCAGCGCCGCCGCTTCTGGCCCGCGCCCATCGCCGCCCGTGATGGCGACGTCCGCTCGGCCGGCCTCGGCGCCACCACGCACCCCATGCTCGGCGCCGCCGTCGAACTGGCCGACGAGGACGGGCTGCTGCTCACCGGACGGCTGTCGACCGCCGAACTCCCGTGGCTGGCCGACCACACCGTCCAGGGTGCGGTCCTGCTGCCCGGCGCGGGCCTGCTCGAACTCGCTCTGCGCGCCGCCGCCGAGGTCGGCTGCGAGCACGTGGAGGAACTGACGCTGGCCGCACCGCTGGTGCTGCCCGAGCACGGCGCACGACAGCTCCAGCTCCGCGTCGGCACGCCGGATGCGTCCGGCCGCCGGCAGCTCACGATCCACTCCCGGCCGGACGCGGATCCGGACGCCGGGTGGGTCCAGCACGCGGCCGGTTCGCTGGCCGTCAACGGCGGTGTCGAGGCGGAGTCCTTCGACGTCTGGCCGCCGGCCGACGCCGAGCCGATGCCGGTGGAGGGCGCCTACGAGCGGATGGCGGAGGCCGGCTTCGGCTACGGCCACGCCTTCCGGAACCTCCGTACGGCCTGGCGGCGCGGGAACGAGCTGTTCGCCGAGGTCGCGCTGCCGGAGGGCGTGGCGGCCGACGGCTTCGGTGTGCACCCGGCGCTGCTCGACGCCGCCATGCATGTCGCCATCGTGGACGCCGGGAGCGACGACACCGTGGTCCCGTTCGCGTGGACGGGCGCGGCGCTGCGCGCCGTCGGCGCGTCGGCGGTGCGGGTCCGGCTGGTCCGGCTCGACGGCGGCGGGCTGCGGCTCGACCTCGCCGACCCGGCGGGTGGCCCGGTGCTGACGGTGGCCTCCGTGAGGGGCCGGGCCGTCTCGGCGGCGCAGCTCGGCTCGGCCGATCCGCTCTACGCGGTCGAGTGGTCGGAGCTGCCGGCCGGTCCGGACGCGGGCACGGAGTGGACGGCCTGGGACGACCTGTCCGCCGAGGGCCCGGCTCCCGAGACCGTCGTCCTGGACTGCGCGGCCGTGGCCGCCCCGGCGGGCGACGTCCCGGCGGCCGTGCGCGCGGTGACGCAGTACGTGCTGCGCGCGGTGCAGGCCTGGCTGGTGGAGGAGCGGTTCGCGGCGTCGCGTCTGGTGGTGGTGACGCGGGGTGCGGCGGCGGTGGGTGCGGGTGAGCCGGTGGATCTGGCGCAGGCTCCGGTGTGGGGTCTGGTCCGGGCGGCGCAGGCGGAGAACCCGGGGCGCTTCGGGCTGCTGGACACGGATGGACAGGTGGTCGTCACCGCGGAGCCGGAGTCGGCCGTGCGCGGCGGGGCCGTTCACGTGCCGCGCCTGGGCCGTCTTCCGCTGGCAGAGGGTCCGCTGCCGGTCGGCGCGGAGGACACGGTGCTGATCACCGGTGGAACGGGCGGCCTGGGGGCCGTCGTGGCGCGGTACCTGGTCGCCGAGTGCGGTGTGCGCAGTCTGGTGCTGACGAGCCGTCGCGGCCTGGCGGCTCCTGGCGCGACGGAGTTGGTGGCGGAGCTGTCCGTCCTCGGTGCTGTCGTTGAGGTTCGCGCCTGCGATATGTCGGAGCGAGCGGCCGTCGCAGCGCTCATAGCGGCGATCCCGGAGCTCTCGGCGGTCATCCACGCCGCGGGCGTGGGTGACAACGGTCTGGTCGGTGCGCTCACGCCTGAGCGGATGGACACGGTCCTGGCCCCGAAGGCCGACGGCGCGTGGTTCCTGCACGAGCTGACGAGCCACCTGGATCTGGCCGCCTTCGTGATGTTCTCCTCGGCCGGTGGCCTGGTCCTGACCGCCGGTCAGGGCAACTACGCGGCCGCGAACGTCTTCCTCGACGCCCTCGCCGCCCACCGCCGCGCCGCCGGCCTGCCCGCCACCTCGATGGCCTACGGCATGTGGGACGTCGGCGCCGGCCTCGGCCGCGACCTCGCGGACGTCGACCGGGCGCGGATGGCCGTCCAGGGCGTCCCCGTCCTCGACCACGCGACCGGCCTCGCCCTCTTCGCCACCGCGCTGCGCAGCGAGCACGCCGCCGTCGTCCCGATTCGGGTCGACGCGGCCGCCCTGCGGGCCCGCACCGACGAGGTCCCCGCGCTCCTGCGCGCCCTC
>NZ_MECK01000395.1 GCF_014596465.1 Streptomyces sp. CBMA123
GCCGGCGCGGGGACCGTGACCGGCTCGGGCGCGGCCGCCGGCAGCAGCCCGTCCCGGACGGCGGGCTCCAGCCGGCCGGCGATCAGCCCCGCCAGCCGGGCCGGCGTGTCCGCCGCCTCGAACAGTTCGCGCATCGAGATCCGCACCCGGAACGCGCGCTCCAGGTCCCGGATCATGTTGATCATCCCGAGCGAGTCGGCGCCCAGGTCGAAGAAGGGGTCGTCGGCGCCGACCGCCTCCTCGTCATGGCCCAGCTGCCGGGCCGTCTGTTCCAGTACCCGGCGCAGCACGGCCTCCTCGGCGAGCTGTTCGGGGCTCGCGACGGGTACCGGGGCGACGGGCTCCGGGGCGGCCGGTGCCGGGGCGGTCTGCTGGGGCGGCGGTGCCTGGTGCATGGCGGGGTCCTCGGTGGTCGGCCGGTCGGGGGCGGTGAACCAGTGGCGGCGGCGCTGGAAGACGGTGGTCGGCAGGGGCACCCGGCGGGCCGGGCCGTCCGGCCAGTCGCGGGCGGCGGCGAAGCGCGCCCAGTCGATCGGGA
Source organism: Streptomyces sp. CBMA123 (assembly GCF_014596465.1). GTDB lineage: Bacteria > Actinomycetota > Actinomycetes > Streptomycetales > Streptomycetaceae > Kitasatospora. The sequence continues at coordinate 539 of NZ_MECK01000395.1, forward strand.
CGCCGTGGGACCACAGCGCGGCGGCCGCGGCGTCGAACTGCGGCTCCTGGGGTGCGCCGCGTCGGGCGCCGGCCACGAAGTGGCGGTGCGGCAGCTCCCGGCGGCCCATGCCGGTGAGCGTCGGGTGCGGGCCGAGCTCCAGGAAGAGCTCGTGGCCCTGGCCGTCCAGGGCGGCCAGCACCAGGTCGAAGCGCGCGCACTCCCTGGTCTGCCGGACGAAGTAGTCGGGCGTGGGCACGGTGCCGGGGGCCAGCACCTCGCCGCCCAGGTTGCTCACCAGCGGTACGGTCAGCGGCCGCAGGCGCAGCCGGGCGAGCTGCTCGCGGAACGGTTCGAGCACCGGGTCGAGCAGTCGGGAGTGGAACGCCCGGTCGGTGGTGAGGCGTTCGGTGCGCACGCCCTCGGCGGCCAGGGCGGTCTCCGCGGCCGCGATCTCCTCCGGCGGGCCGGCCAGCACGCACTGGCCGGCGCCGTTGACCACGGCCGGCTCCACCCCGGGCAGCCGGTCGGCGAGTGCGGCGAGCCGCTGCGGACCGGCCATCACCGCCGTCATGGCGCCGGGCCCGGTCGCCCGGTGCATCAGCCGGCCGCGCAGCGCGGTGAGGAACATCCCGTCGGCGAGGTCGAGTGCGCCGGCCGCGTGGAAGGCCGCGTACTCGCCGGCGCTGTGCCCGGCGACCGCGGCCGGGCGGAGCCCGAGTTCCTGCCAGAGCCTCAGGTAGGCCGCTTGCAGGGCGAACAGCGCGGGCTGCGCGGCCTCGGTGGTCCAGGCGTCGTCGGCGCCCTGGGGCACGGCGTCGAGCAGCAGCGGCAGCAGCGGTTCGTCCCAGGCCTCGCGGTGCAGCCGGTCGCACTCCTCCAGGACGGCCCGGAACACCGGGAAGGCGCGGTGGAGTTCGGCGGCCATGCCCCGGTACTGGGCGCCCTGGCCGGTGAAGAGCAGCACCGGCTGGACGTCGCCGCGCCGGGCCTCGCGGCGGCCCGGTACGGCTCCGGTGGTGCGGCCCGCCGGGGCCGGGCCCACGTGGGCTTCCAGGCCGCGGCGCAGCTCCTCGGGGCCGGCTCCGGTGACGGCGAGGCGGTGGCGCAGCGCCCGGCGGCCGCCGCCCAGGGTGAGCGGCAGGTCGCCGGGGGCGGGCGCGGGCCCGGTGGCGAGGCGGTCGCGGAGCAGGCGGGCCAGGTCGGCCAGGCCCTGCTCGGTGCGGGCGGACAGCGGCAGCACGGTCGGAGCCTGCCGGGGGCCGGGGCCGTCGGTGCCACGGGGTGCGGCCGTCGCGGGCGCCTCCTCCAGCACCAGGTGGGCGTTGGTGCCGCCGACGCCCAGCGCGCTGACCCCGGCCCGGCGCGGGGTGGGGCCGGCCGGCCAGTCGTGGCGCTGGGCGGAGAGCCGGAACGGGCTTCCGGTCAGCTCCAGCGCGGGGTTGGGGCGGCTGAAGCCGACCAGCGGCGGGATGGTGCCGTGCCGGAGCACCAGCAGGGCCTTGATCAGCCCGGCCATTCCGGCGCAGGTGTCCAGGTGGCCGATGTTGGGCTTGACCGAGCCGAGCGAGCAGAAGTCGGCGGCCTGGGTCCGGGCGCGGAACGCCTGGGCCAGCGCCCGGAACTCGATCGGGTCGCCCAGCGGGGTGCCGGTGCCGTGCGCCTCGATGTAGCCGACGCTCTCGGCCGGCACCCCGGCGAGGTCGAGGGCCCGGCCGACCACCGCCGCCTGGCCGTCCACGCTGGGCGCGGTGTAGCCGACCTTCTGCCCGCCGTCGTTGTTGACGGCCGAGGCGAGGATCACGCCGTGCACGGTGTCGCCGTCCGCCAGTGCCCGGTCCAGGCGCTTGAGCAGGACGGCCGCGACCCCGTTGCCGCCGACGGTGCCGGCGGCCGCCGCGTCGAAGGCCCGGCAGACGCCGTCGGGGGCGAGGATCGACCCCTCCTGGTAGCGGTAGCCGGCGGCCTGCGGGATGTGCAGGGCGGCGGCCCCGGCCAGGGCCAGGTCGCAGTCCCCGGCCAGCAGCGACTGCGCCGCCAGGTGCACCGCGACCAGCGAGGTGGAGCAGGCGGTCTGCACGCCGATCGCCGGGCCGGTCAGGCCCAGCCGGTAGGCGACCCGGGTGGCGGCGAAGTCGGCCTGGTTGCCGATTGCGGTCTGCAGCGCGGGCACCGGCTCGGCCGGGTCGACGGTGGCGGCCAGGGTGTGCTGGTAGTAGGTGCGCAGCGCGTACAGGGTCATCCCGGTGCCCGCGAAGACGCCGACCCGGCGGTGCGGGTCGGGCGCGTCGTAGCCGCCGTCCTCCAGGGCCTGCCGGCAGATCTCCAGCAGCAGGCGCTGCTGGGGGTCCATCAGCGCGGCCTCGGTGCCGCTGATGCCGAAGGCCTCGGCGTCGAACCGGTCGGTGTCGGGCAGCGCCCCGGTCACCGGGACGTAGTCGGGGTGGCGGTACTCCTCGGGGCGCAGGCCGGCCGCCGCCAGCTCCTCCTCGGTGAACCGGGTGGTGCTGCGGACCCCGTCGACGATGTTGCGCCAGTACTGCTCGGGGGTGTCGGCGCCGGGGAAGCGCAGGGCCAGGCCGACGATGGCCACCCGGCGGTCGTCGGGGCTGCCGGCCACGGGGGCTGCCGTGGGCGCGGCGGACACGGCGGGCGCCTCGGCCAGGTGGGCGATCAGGGCGTCCACGGTCGGGTGTCGGAACAGTTCGGTGGGCGAAGGGGGCGTCGGCAGCACCGCGCTCAGCGCGCCGTGCACCCGCATCAACTGCAGTGAACCGATGCCGAGTTCGACCAGCGGGCGGGCCGGGTCGAGCGGGGCGTCGAGGACCGCCTCGAAGGCGTCCAGGACGGTCCGGCGCAGCTCCGCGACGGCGGGGGCGGCGGCTCCGGCCGGTTCACCAGGGGCGGGCGCGGGCCGCCCCTCGGCCGGACGGCCGGCGGCCACCTCCGGGACCGGCCGGGGCGCGGTGGCCAGCAGGCGGCGGCGCGCGGCGGG
>NZ_MECK01000396.1 GCF_014596465.1 Streptomyces sp. CBMA123
CCGTCCCGCAGCGCGGCGAGCAGCCGGGCGGCGGCGGCCGGCGTGGGCGCGATGTCGGCGAGCGGCAGCGGGCCGTCCGCCGGGGAGCCCTGGGGCACCCCGGTGACCAGCTGCCACAGCTCCCGGTAGCCGAGCGGGCCGTCCGCGGTCGCCAACGCCACGTCCTGCGGGCGAAGTTCGGCGGCGCGGCGGACCGCCTCGGCGATGCCCTCGGCGGGTTCGGCCGCCGGGAACGCCGGGGCGGGGGCGCCGAGTTCGGCGGTCGGGGCGTCCGGGCGGTCCAGCACGGCGGTGAGCACTTCCGCGTACTGGCCCACCAGCCGGGCGGCGCCGGCCGCCGTGAAGAGGTCCTCGGCGAGCACGAACTGCACGGTGAGGGTGGACGGCTTCTCCACCAGCCGGACCTCCACGTCGAAGGCGCTGGAGGCGGTGGGTTCGCCGATCCGGGCGAAGCCCACCCGCAGTTCCCCGAGGTCCGCGCCGGCGACCGAGTTCATCGCGTGCACGCTCAGGAACATCGCCTGGGTGAGCGGGTTGTGGCTGTCCTCGCGGCGGGGCCGCAGCCGGCCGGTGATCCGGTGGGCGGGCATGTCCGCGTGCTCCTGGGCCTCCAGGACGGCGCTGCGGGTGGCCGCCAGCAGATCGGTGAAGGTGGTGCCCGGTCCGTTCGGCGCCGCCACGACCGCGATCATGTTGCCGAAGTCGCCGATCACGTGCTCCACCTCCGGACGGGTCCGGTAGGCGGTGAGCGTACTGGTGGCGAACGCGGACTGCCCGGTGGCGCGGCCGAGCAGCAGGTGGAAGACGGCGGTGAGGGCCATGTACGTGGTCACGCCGGTGCCGCGGCACAGCGCGCGCAGCCGTTCGGTGACGGCCTCGTCCAGCGGGAGGTCGAGCACCCGGCCCCGGAAGGACCGCTGGGCGGGCCGGGGCAGGTCGGCCGGGAGGTCCAGCAGCGCGGGCAGGCCGCTCAGCCGGGACTCCCAGTAGCCGAACTCGGCCTCCATCCGGGCCTCGTCCATCCACTGCCGCTGCCACAGCGAGAAGTCCGAGTACTGCACCGGCAGCGGGGCGAGCGGGGAGGGCCGGCCGGCCCGGAAGGCCGCGTACAGCTCGCCCACCTCGCGCACCAGGATGCCGATCGACCAGTCGTCGAAGGCGATCTGATGGGTCGTCAGGGCGAGCAGTGAGCTGTCCTCGGCGGTGCGCAGCAGCAGCGCCCGCAGCAGTCGGCCCTCGGCGAGGGCGAACGGCCGGGCCCGCTCCTGCCCGACCAGCGCGAGGACCTGCGCCTCCCGCTCGCCGTCCGGCACCGCGCGCAGGTCGCGCTCGGTGATCAGCGGGCCGGCCGGGGGCTCCTCGGCGGCCTGGACGGCGGTGCGGCCGAGCACGTGGAAGCCGGTGCGCAGGACTTCGTGCCGGGTGACGATCTCGCGCAGCACCCGGTCCAGCAGGGCGGGGTCGAGCGGGCCGTCGAGCCGCAGCGTGGCGGAGACGTTGTGCATCGGCGAGGCGGGCTGCAGCCGGCTGTTCCACCACACCCACTCCTGGGTGTAGGAGAGCGGGAAGAGGTTCATGACGCTCCCCTCCTGCTCCACCAGCCGGCCCAGCCGGTTGCGGTCCGCGGCGGTGAGGGCGGCGAGCTTCTCGGTCCAGCGCATCCGGTCATCCCTCCCCGTCTGTCAGGGCGCCCAGCCGGGCCAGCAGGTCGTCCAGGCCGGCCTCGGTGCGGGCCACCGAGCGGATCGGGCCGGGGGCGCCGGCGCCCACCGCGTCGCCCTGCTGCTCGACGAGCTTGGCCAGGCCGGCCACGGTGCGGTCCTCGAACAGGGCGCGGACGGCGATCTCGGTGCCGAGCGCCTCGCGCACCCGGTGGGTGACCACGGTGGCCAGCAGCGAGTGGCCGCCGAGGGCGAAGAAGTCGTCGTTCAGGCCGACCCGCTCGACGCCGAGGACGTCCTCCCAGATGGCGGCGAGGGCCTTCTCCACCTCGGTGACGGGGGCGGCGTACGGCTCGTCCGCGTCGCGCTCGGCGGCGGGCGCGGCGGGCAGCGCCGACACGTCGACCTTCCCGGTGGGCAGCAGCGGGAGCGCGTCGAGCCGGACGAAGGCGGCGGGCACCAGGTGGTCGGGCAGCACGGCGCCGGTGTGCTCGCGCAGTTCCCGGGCGGTCGGCGCGGCGGTCGTGGCCGGGGTCCAGTGGGCGACCAGGCGCGGGCCGCCGGCGTCGGCGCCGTCAACAGCGTCTCCACCGTCGGCGCCCTGGAGGCCGACCACGCAGTCCGCGACGCCGGGGTGCTCGCGCAGCCGGGCCTCCACCTCCGCGGGCTCCACCCGGAAGCCGCGGATCTGGATCTGGCGGTCGGCGCGGCCGCAGAACCGGACGGTGCCGTCGGGCAGGTAGCGGCCGAGGTCGCCGGTGCGGAACCAGCGGTCCGCCGGGTCGCCGGTGACCGGGCTGGTGTGGAACCGGGCGGCGGTCAGCGCGGCGTCCGCCGGGTAGCCAGCGGACAGGTGGGGCGAGCGGACGTGGATCTCGGCCGGTTCGCCGACGCCGGCCGGGGCGCCGGCCGGGTTGAGCAGGATCAGCTGGGAGCCGGGGGTGCCGGAGCCGAGCGGGATCTCGGCCGCGGGCTCGCCGGCCGGCACCCGGTGGGCGCTCATCGCCTGCGGGGTCTCGGTCGCGCCGTAGAAGTTGACGCAGGTCACGTCCGGGTTCAGCGAGCGGGCCAGGGTGACGTGGTGTCCGCGCAGCCGGTCGCCGCCGAAGAACAGGTGCCGCAGGGCGGGGGCGGTGCGCGCGGCGGGCCGGCCGGCGAGCAGGTACTCCAGGGTCGCCGGGGTCAGGTTGGCCACGGTGATCCGCTGCGCCTCGGCCCAGTCGGCGAACCGGCCGGGCAGCGTGGCGTGGTCGGGGACGCAGACGGTGGCGCCGAGGGCGAGCGGGACGAGGACGTCGCGCAGCATCGGGTCGTGGCCGGGGGCGGAGAGCAGGGCGAAGCGGTCCTCGGCGGTGAGCCCGTACTCGTCCCGGTACCAGGCGGTGAAGTGCGCCAGCGGCCCGTGGGTGCCGAGCACCGCCTTGGGGCGGCCGGTGGAGCCGGAGGTGAAGGCCAGGTAGGCCGGCGAGTCCGGGCCGGGGATGAACTGCGGTACCCCGACGGGCTGTTCGGTGAGGTCGTCGCGGCAGGGCAGCACCGGGGCGGCCCCGGTCCGCGCCAGGAGTTCGGCCGGGACCTCGGCGCCGTCGGTGCGCACCAGGGCGCGCGGGGCGGCGAGGGTCAGCTGCTCGGCGAGCCGGGCGGCGGGCTCGGCGGTGTCCAGGACGAGGAAGGCGGCCCCGGCGGCGAGGGTGCCGAGCATGGCGCAGGCCAGTTCGGCGCCGCGCGGCCCGTACAGGGCGACGACGTCGCCGGCGGCGACCCCGGCGGAGCGCAGCCGGTGGGCCAGCCGGTGGGCGCGCTCGGCCAGTTGCCCGTACGTCCAGTGGCCGGCCGGCTGCTCGAC
>NZ_MECK01000397.1 GCF_014596465.1 Streptomyces sp. CBMA123
TACGGCGACGCACGGCGGGGTGTCCTGGGGTGCTCGCCCGGCCGTCTCTTCCACGACCGGAGACTTTACGCGCTCACACGGGCGAACCGGACAACGGGGCCCGCTCGCCGCAACCCGCCGAAGACAGGCCCTAGTCGTCCACCACCATCGACCCGCCCGGCACCCGGAGCGCCAGCTCCTTCCAGAACCCCGCCCGGATGGCGTAGCGGTCGTGTTCGTCGATCTGGTCGTCCTTGTGGGCGAGCAGCCCGAAGCGGGCCGCGTAGCGCAGCAGCTCGCCGTCGACCCGGTGCGGGATGCGCGGGTAGTCGGGCCAGAGCAGGGTGAGGCGTTCGAGGTCGCCGAGCCGGTCGCTCCAGCGGCGGGCGAAGACCTGCCCGACCTCGTGGGCGTCGCCGCCGATGGTGGTGATGTCCTCCTCGCGGTCGGCCCAGCGCTGTTCGGCGGTGGTCAGCTGGGCCAGGGTCGGCAGGCCGTCCCCGGCGGTGGTGGAGGGCTCGGGGACGGGCCGGTCGACCCAGCCCCGGTCGGAGGACCAGCGCAGCACCGGCCCGCCCGCCGGGTGTCCGTTGGCGGCGTGGCCGTTCGCGTGGCCGTTGGCCGGTACGCCCGCCACCGGGGTGATCGGGGTGACGGCCGGGATCCGCCCGGCGAGGTCCTTCGGGGTGGGCACCACCCGCAGCGCCGCGGCCGGCTGCGGCCGCCCGTTGGCGGCGGATTCCTCGGCCGTCGCGGCGGCGGGCCGGACGGCCGGGGGCGCCACGCTCGGCGGGGAGGCCGGCGGGGCGGCGAGGATCTTGGCGATCTCCTGCCGGGCGCCGCCCGTACCGGGGGCGGGGAACACGGTGGAGTGGTCGCGCAGCGAGAAGGAGCCCTCGATCCACTCGCGGTCCAGTACGCGCCGCTCGTCGGCCTCGCCGACCAGGTCCTCGGACTGGTTGAAGTCCCCGTCGGCGGCCTGCAGCGCCCACAGGTGCACGGCCACGCCGTGTTCCTTGGCGGTCATCATGCCGGGCAGCAGGTCCCCGTCGCCGGTGATCAGCACGACGTCGGCGCAGGCCCGGTTGCGGGCGAGTTCGGAGAGTTCGGCGTGCATCGCGGCGTCCACGCCCTTCTGCACCCAGCGCCCCTCGGCCCGGGTGAGGGCGCCGAGCCGTACGGTGACCCGGGGCAGCACGCGCAGCCGGCGGTGCTCGGGCATCGGGCGGCGGTCGGGGGCCGCGTCGAACCAGTAGATCCGCAGCAGCGGCAGCCCGGTCTCGGCCTCGGCGCGTTCGCGCAGGGCGCTGATCAGCGCGGTGTGGTCGACGGTGACCTTGGAGCGGGACGGGTCGCCGGCGAGCAGACTGGCGGCAGCGCCCAGCAGGTATCCGGCATCCACCAGGACGACACAGCGGTCCATCCGCGCACCTCTTTCCGCTCGCCCTCGAAGGTCGGTCTGGGTGGGCGGTCCGCCCGTCGGCCGGACGTGTGGGGTGAGGGGCCCCCTTGTCCGCCCGATCGTTGGGTCACCTTTTCCCCCTGGTTCGCGGCCCGAACCTCGGCAGATGTCCCGGTCCCGCAACAGCGGCCCCAATGAGTCGCAAAGAAACACGAAGGCGGGCCCCGTTCAACGACGGGGCCCGCCAAACGTCACGTGACGCTACGCCGGGGTGCTCGGCCGGGGTGCCCGGCCGGGGTGTCAGCCCTTGAGCTCGGCGGCCACCAGCTCGGCCAGCTGGACGGCGTTGAGCGCGGCGCCCTTGCGCAGGTTGTCGTTCGAGACGAACAGCGACAGGCCGTTCTCCACCGTCTCGTCGACCCGGATGCGGCCGACGTAGCTCGGGTCCTGCCCGGCCGCCTGCAGCGGGGTGGGGATCTCGGACAGCTCGACGCCGGGGGCGGCGGTGAGCAGTTCGACGGCCCGCTCGGGGCTGATCGGGCGCTCGAAGCGGGCGTTGATCTGCAGCGAGTGGCCGGAGAAGACCGGGACGCGCACGCAGGTGCCGGCGACCTTGAGCTCGGGGATGCCGAGGATCTTGCGGCTCTCGTGGCGGAGCTTCTGCTCCTCGTCGGTCTCGTTGGAGCCGTCCTCGACGATGGAGCCGGCCAGCGGCACCACGTTGAAGGCGATCGGCCGCCGGTAGACCTTGGGCTCGGGGAACTCGACGGCGGAGCCGTCGTGGGCGAGGGCGGCGGCGCCGTCCACGACCTTGGCGGCCTGGTCCCGCAGCTCGGCCACGCCGGCCACGCCGCTGCCGGAGACGGCCTGGTAGGTGGAGACGACCAGGGCGGCGAGCCCCGCCTCCTGGTGCAGCGGGCGCAGCACCGGCATGGCCGCCATGGTGGTGCAGTTGGGGTTGGCGATGATGCCCTTGGGGCGGTCGGCGATGGCCTCCGGGTTGACCTCGGAGACGACCAGCGGGACCTCGGGGTCGCGGCGCCAGGCGGAGGAGTTGTCGATGACGACGGCACCGGCCGCGGCGGCCTTGGGGGCCAGGGCCTTGGAGGTGGAGCCGCCGGCCGAGAAGATCACGATGTCCAGGCCGGTGTAGTCGGCCGTGGCCGCGTCCTCGACGGTGACCTCGGTGCCCTGCCAGGGCAGCGTGCGCCCGGCCGAGCGGGCCGAGGCGAACAGCCGCAGCTGTTCCACCGGGCCGATTCCACCGGGAAGTCCAGCGCGCTCGGCCAGGATCTCGCGGACCACGCCGCCGACCTGGCCGGTGGCCCCGACAATGCCGATCTTCATTCCGACTACTCCTCTGAATGGTGCTGCCTACCGTCGCACTCTGCCCATCATGCCTTGTCACGGGTGTCGCACGACCTGCTGTTCCACGGTGTGAGAGCGCTTAGTGGTCCAGACCATTGACGAGGGCCAGCGCGGCCGCGACCTCCGCCTCCCCGGCCGGCAGCAGCGGCAGCCGCACATCCGGGGTCGGGATCCGGCCCTGGGCGTGCAGCACGCCCTTGGTCACCGTCGGATTCGGCGCGGTGAACGCGGACAGCGCCAGCGCGGTCAGCCGGTGCCCGAGCGCCCGGGCCCGCTCGACGTCCCCGGCCCGCCAGGCCTCGTACAGCTCGACGAACCGGCCGGTCGCCAGGTGCGCGGAGGCGAGGATGCCGCCGGCCGCGCCGATCGCCAGCATCGGCGACAGGAAGGCGTCCTCGCCGGTGAGGAAGGCGAACCCCTCGGGGGCGTCGGCGAGCAGTTCGGCGGCCGTCTGGTCCAGCCCGCCGGTCGCGTACTTGACGCCCACCACGCCCTCGATCGCGGCCAGTTCGCGCAGCGCGGCGGTGGAGAGCTGCTGCCCGGTGCGGTACGGGATGTGGTAGACGACCAGCGGCAGCGGGCTGCTCGCGGCCAGCGCCCGGAAGTGCGCGACCGTCCCGGCCTCGCCGGCCCGGACGAAGGCCGGGGTGGTGACCAGCGCCGCCGCCTGCGGCACCCGCGCGCCGAGTGCGGCGAGCGCCTCGCCGACG
>NZ_MECK01000398.1 GCF_014596465.1 Streptomyces sp. CBMA123
CGAGGAGGAACTCGGCAAGGCCGCCGCCGCGGCGGGCTTCCCGGACGCCGCGGCGGCGCTCGCCGTGCTGTTGCCGCGCGAGGAGCGGGACGGGTTGGAGGCCCGGCTGGAGCGGCACCGCGCGGAGTCGGCCGCCGTCCGGCACGAGCTGGCGCTGCCCGAACTGGCCGAGGCCGCGACCCGTCCACCGGTCGATCTGCCCGCCGCCGCGGCCGCGCTCGACGCCGCCACCGACCGGCTCGGCCGGGCGCACGCTGCCCGGTCGGCGGCCCAGGAGCGCTGCGCGGCACTGGCCGCGATCGGCCGGAGCCTGGGCGACCTGGCCGCCGAACTGGCCCCGGCCCTGGAGCGGTACGGGCGGATCAACCGGCTCGCCGCGCTGGCCGCCGGCACCTCCACCGAGAACCGGCTGCGGATGCGCCTGGAGTCGTACGTCCTGGCGGCCCGGCTGGAGCAGGTCGCGGCGGCGGCCAGCGACCGGCTGGTCCGGATGTCCGGCGGCCGCTACACCCTGGTCCACAGCGACGACCGGGGCACCGGCAACAAGCGCTCCGGCCTGGCCCTGCGGGTGGTCGACGCCTGGACGGGCACCGAGCGGGACACCGCGACCCTCTCCGGCGGCGAGAGCTTCTTCGCCTCACTCTCCCTCGCCCTCGGCCTGGCCGACGTGGTCACCGACGAGGCCGGCGGCATGCCGCTGGACACCCTCTTCATCGACGAGGGCTTCGGCACCCTGGACGAGCAGTCCCTGGAGGAGGTGATGGACGTCCTCGACGGCCTGCGCGAGCGGGACCGCGCGGTCGGCATCGTCAGCCACGTCGCCGACCTGCGCAGCCGGATCCCCGCCCAACTGCTGGTCCGCAAGGGCCGGCACGGCTCCACCCTGGCCCTGGCCGGACGGGAGGACGCCTGAGCCGTGTCCGCTCAGCCCGAGCAGGCGATCCGCTGGGCCTGCTGCCAGGCACAGGTCGGGCACAGCGTGCTGCCCGGCTGATCGGCGGGCAGCACGGTCGGCTCACCGCACAGCACGCAGTCGGCCCGCGGCCCGACCGCCCCCGGCTCCTCCCTCAGTGCCGCTTCCGCGGAACCGGCGGGCGCGAGCTCACAGACCGCCGCGTCCCCGCTCACAACGCCCTCACCCGTCCCGGTCTCACTCATACCGCCTTCCTACTCCCCGCCCCCGCCCCGCCGCAAGGCACCTCGGGCCCGGGGTCAGGCCCGGGGGAGGAGGGGGCTAGCGTGAGCGGCATGGTTGGCGATCTGGAACGGCGGCTGCGGGCCGCTCGGGGTGCCGAGCCCACGTATGCCGAGGTGGGAGCCACTCGGGGCGGGCGGCTGCCGGAGGGGTACGGGCACCTGCGGCGGCGGGTGCACCTCGGGCGGGGGCCGGAGGTGCTGGATCGGGCCGGGCGGTATGTGCTCGGGTGGGGCAGTCAGTTGGGGACCGGGTTCGCGGTGCACCCGGGCGGGCCCGCCCGGGAAGGGGCCACCGTGCTGCTGCGGCTGCGCCTGCCGGGCAGCCGGTGGCCGCGGCTGATGATCCCCTGCCGGGTGGTGTGGACGGTGACGGAGCCGGACCGGGTCGGGTTCGCGTACGGGACGCTGCCCGGCCATCCGGAGTGCGGCGAGGAGTCGTTCCTGGTGTCGATGGACGCCGAGGGCGAGGTGTGGTTCGAGGTGGCCGCGTTCTCCCGGTTGTCGGCCTGGTACGCCCGGCTGGGCCGGCCGGTGGCGCTGCTCTGCCAGTACCTGGCGATCGAGCGCTACCTCGCGGCCGTGGCCGGGCACGTCGCCCGGGACCGGTAGCGGCCCGCCCTAACCGAGGAAGGACAGTCGGACGGTGCGGCGCGGGTTGTCCCCGTTGGTGTCGATCAGCACCACGGACTGCCAGACGCCGAGCGCCAGTTGGCCACCGAGTACCGGCAGGGTGGCGTGCGGGGCGACCAGGCCGGGCACCACGTGGTCCCGTCCGTGACCGGGGCTGCCGTGCCGGTGGCGCCAGCGGTCGTCGGCGGGGAGCAGTTGGCGCAGGGTGGCGAGGAAGTCGTCGTCGCTGCCCGAGCCGGTCTCCAGGACGGCGATCCCGGCGGTGGCGTGCGGGACGAAGACGTTGAGCAGTCCGTCGCGTCCGGGGGCCCGTTCGTCGAGGAACGCGGCGCAGCGGTCGGTGATGTCGAGCGCGACCTCGCGGTTGCCGGTGACGATCTCCAGGGTGGTGGTCTGGAAGGGCCCGGTCGACCCGGTCGACGTGGAGTGGTTGGTGTCCGCCATGGCGCCATCCTGACCCAGGTCAGCGGATCGGTCGTACTGCCTCGCCGACTGCCCACGCCGGGGTGTCGCCCTCGCGTAGGGTGAGAGGTTCAGACCAAAGTGAAGGTTCCGGTGTCCGGATACGCCGACGACCCGACGGACCGGTGGTCTGTCGGGTCGTTCGGGAACCGGTCCCGGGCCGAGGCCCCGGAGCCTGGCTCCAGAGTCTCAGCCGCGTCCGCCGAAGAGGCTCCGGCGCAGTCGGCGCAGCGGCGCCAGCAGCGACACCCGGGAGTGGCGACGACGGGCCGCCGCCGGGGCGTCGGCGCCGCGCGGCGTCAGTTCCCTTATCAACCCGAGCGCCTCGGCGGTGTCCACCGCCGGGAGCGCGGGTGCGCCGAGCACGGCCAGGTGTCGTTCGATCCGGCGGCCGGTCGCGCCGACACCGCACTGGACCGCCGGCACACGGGGCCGAGTCCGCACTTGCATGTGTTCCATCAGTTTTCCCACCCCTACGAGGCGCCAGGGCCGTGAGGCGAAGACTATCCGTGAGGGACGGCCTTCGCACAACCGTCCTTGGTGTTGTGCCACCGTACCGTGCGACGTCAACTGACGGTGCACCAGGGGCTGACCGGGCGGTCACGACTAGGCATCAATGATGGTGCACGACCGGCCATCCGTCATCAGGGCCAGGAGGCGCGGGGCCGGCGCCCGCGCCGACGGCATGCGCCGGGCGCACGGGGGCGGGCGGCCGGTGCGGTGGCCGTGTCGACGAATCGCCCCGGGCGCTCGCACCGAGAATCCCGCAGGAACTCCTGTGGGGACTCCTGCGGGAACCCCCGCCGGGCCCCTCCCGGAGTCCTGCCGAGACCCGGACCGGAGCCGCCCGCCGGAGTTCCCCATATAGGGGACAGCCGTCACATCGACAAAGCGATCACCGCGTCACCGTCCGACTTCATGAAGTGAACGCATTCGAGGGATTGACTCCGCCGATTCCTCCAAGCAATATCTGAGTCAACACGCAGGTGCCCGCACCGCACCAGCCGTGTGTTCGAGTCATGAATGGCTCGAGAAGGGCTCCGGCTCCTGCGGGCCACTGCCCGGCCACCTCGACGCTGCGGTGGCCAGGCCCGCGCGGTGCCCGGACCGGCGGCCGGCCGTAGAGGGTCGGCCCGGCCGCCACC
>NZ_MECK01000399.1 GCF_014596465.1 Streptomyces sp. CBMA123
TCGGCGGCCGGGGCCGCGCCGCCGTCGCCGCCGCCGTCACCGCCCCGGGGCGGCAGGTCGTTGGCGATCACGGCGGCCTCGGTCAGCAGGCCGCGCACCTCGGTGGCGCGGTAGAAGATCCGGGTGCCCTCCCGGCGGGCCACCACCAGGCCGGCCGCCCGGAGCTTGGCCAGGTGCTGGGAGGTGGCCGCCACATGGGCGCCCAGCAGCTCGGCCAGCTCGCTGACCGGCAGCTCCCGGCGGCTCAGCGCCCACAGCAGCCGGTACCGCGACGGGTCGGCCACCGCCTTCAGCACCGCCACCGCCCGCTCCGCCGCGTCGGTATCCCAGGCCTCGTCCTTCGCAGCACCCATACCGCGATCGTACCGACGCCCGCCCGGCCACCCGGAGCCGGGAAGCGGGCCGCGACGCCGCGCCCGGGTGCGCACGGGACGTCGGCCGGTCCGGCGTCCTACGCCGGGCGCGTCCCGTCCAGGTACGCCAGCACCGCCAGCACCCGGCGGTTGTCGTCGTCCGAGGCACCCAGGCTCAGCTTGGCGAAGATGCTGGAGGTGTGCTTGCTGACCGCGCCCTCGCTGAAGTGCAGGCGCTGGGCGATCGCCGCGTTGGAGCGGCCCTCGGCCATCATCGCGAGGACGTCCCGTTCGCGCGGGGTGAGCATCGCGAGCGGCTCGTCATAGGCGTTGCGGGCGAGCAGCCGGGTGATGACCTGGGGGTCCATGACGGTGCCGCCGGCCGCGACGGTGTGGACGGCGTCCACGAACTGGTCGGCCTTGGAGACCCGGTCCTTGAGCAGGTAGCCGACGCCGCCCGCGCCGTCGGCGATCAGCTCCCGGGCGTAGAGCTGCTCGACGTGCTGGGAGAGCACCAGCACCGGCAGGCCGGGCTGCTCCCGGCGGGCGGCCAGCGCGACCTGCAGCCCCTCGTCGGAGTACGTCGGCGGCAGCCGTACGTCCACCACCGCGATGTCCGGGCGGTGTTCGGCGAGGGCGGCGGCCAGTTCCGGGCCGCTCTCCACGGCGGCGACGATGTCGTGTCCGTGGGCGCTCAGCAGGAGTTCCAGTCCGTCCCTCAGCAGGACGAGGTCCTCGGCGAGGACAACACGCACGGCAGCTCCATGATCAGCCTGGTCGGGCCCCCCGGGGGGCTGGTCAGCGCGAGCGTACCGTCGAACACCGCCAGCCTGCGCTGAATACCCCGCAGGCCACTGCCCCCGGCCGGGTCCGCGCCGCCCCGGCCGTCGTCCGCCACCTCCGCGCGCAGCAGCCCGGCGGCGTGGCTGAGCTCCACCGTGGCGTGCCGGGCGTCGCCGTGCTTCACCGCGTTGGTGAGCGCCTCGCTGACCGCGAAGTACACCGCCGACTCCACCGGCGCCTCGGCCCGGCCCGGCAGTTCGGCCCGCACCTCGACCTTCAGCGGCACGTCCAGCGCCAGCGCCCGGATCCCCTCGGCCAGGCCGCGCTCGGCGAGCACCGGCGGGTGGATGCCGCGCACCAGGTCGCGCAGTTCCTGCAAGGCCTGGGTGACGTTCTCCTGCGCGTCCGTCACCACCTGCTTGGCCTTCGCCGGGTCGCCGTCGATCAGCGCCACCACCGCGCCGAGCCGCAGACTGACCGCGACCAGCCGGGCCTGCGCGCCGTCGTGCAGGTCCCGTTCGATCCGGCGCAGTTCGGCGGCCTGGGCCTCGGTGGCGTCCAGCCGGATCTCGGTGAGCTGCTCCACCCGCCGGGCCAGCCGGGACTTCTCGGTCGGGCCGAGCAGGGAGCGGGTCCACCGGCCGTGCAGGCGCAGCGCGGGCCCGGCGAGGGCGAGACCGGCCGGCACCAGGACCAGGCCGATGAGCGGGCCGAGCAGCCCGGGCAGCGGCACCAGGCCGTAGCCCGGGCCGGGTTCGGGCAGCACGGGCTGCGCCAGCCCGTACAGGCCGTAGCCGGACAGCAGGACGGGCCCGGCCGCGATGCCGCCGCCGACCAGCGGGTCGACCAGGACCCAGCCGGCGTCCCGCCAGGTCGCCCGGTCGTCCCACAGCCAGCGGAACTTGAGCGCGAAGCCCGCGAACCAGCGGTTCTTGTGGTAGTCGTGGCCGGTCCAGAACCAGCCGTGCAGGGTGCGCTCCAGCGCTGGACGCGGCGCGTACGGCACCGGTACGGGCACCTGCGACCAGTGGCCGGCGGCCCACCGGGCGGCCCCGGCCATCGAGCGGACCACCCCGGTCACCGCCGGGAACAGCGGGACCATCCCGAGGCAGCCCCAGAGCAGGAACGAGGCCAGGTAGAGCACGGCCAGCACCGCGCCGGCCGGAATGAGCAGCGTGAAGACGGCCAGGCGCCCGAGCGCCCGGGCGGCACTGCGCAGCGCCTCGGCGCCTCGGGACTGCGGGGTGCTCACGGGACCTCCGGTCGGGTCTGATGCGGGACGATCATGATGGCAGCCGGGCAACGGGCCCCGCTCGGCGGCTCGTGATCGAATCTAGGGACGGCGGGGCGACGGCGGAATCCGGCTGCACCCCGGCCCGGGGTGGGGCTGGACCCACCCCCGTCCTCCGGGTCCGTCGCTCAGCACCGCACGACGTTCTCCCGCTCCATGGCCAGGTCGAGAGGTTCCTCGGCTTGCTCGCCGTCCCGGGTGACGGCCACCTGGTACCGGCCCTGGAGCTTCCTCGGGATGGCAACGGTGCAGACGGTGTGGAGCACGCCGTCGACGGGGATCGGGAATCCCGCCGGAACGGTGCGGACGCCGGGGGCCGGTCCGCGATTCCGGCCGCACCACCCACTGTGATCAACCCGCCCCTCCGAGTAAGGTCCAGCCACGGCCGGGCGTCCCGGCCGGTGACGCCCCCTCCGGACCGAGGAGTGTGACCGTGCCCGACCAGGACCGGCAGCCAGGCCAGTTCGAGCACCTCCGGCCGCGGATGAGGGCCCTCGCGTACCCGCTGCTGGGCTCGCACGCGGAGGCCGGGGAGGCCGTGCGGGAGGTGTGGGTCAGGCTCGGGCGGATCAACCCGGAGGAGGTGACGGACCTGGCGGCGTGGCTGACCACGGTGACCGCCCGGGTCTGCCTGAGCCGGCTGGAATCCCGCGCCGTGGGGGCGCGGGGGCGGCTGCCGGACGTGGTGGTGGAGCCGGCGGACGCGGCGACGGGCGGGTCGGTCGGGCTCGCGCTGCTGGTCGCGCTGGACGCACTGGGCGCGGCGGAGCGGGTCGCCCTGGTGCTGCACGACGTGTTCCGCCTGCACGTCGACCAGATCGCGACCGCCCTCGACCGGACCACCGCGGACACCCGCAAGCTCGCCGAGCAGGCCCGCCGTCGGACGCAGGAGGCCCGGGAGGCGGACGCCGACGGCAGCCCGGCCGTCCGCCGCCGGGTGGTCGACGCCTTCGGTACGGCGGTGCGGGACGGCGACCCGGCGGCGCTGGCC
>NZ_MECK01000400.1 GCF_014596465.1 Streptomyces sp. CBMA123
CCCGGCCGGTCGCGGTCCCGACGGTCCCGGTGGTTCCGGCGGGCCGAAGCCGGACGACAGCGGTTCCGCACCGGTCGCCCTGCTCCCGGCCTCCGGGCATGGTCCGGTCGCCGGTGCACGGCCCGCCCGGGGCGTGCGGCTCGGCCGGGCAGGGGCCTGCATCCCGGCCGCCGTCCGGTCCGGCACCGGGCTCCACCGGTGCCGGGGCACCCGGCAGGCGGCGAGGGGGTCCCACCGTGCGCACTGATTCGCTCGCCGCCCCGCCGGCCGGAAGGCCGCTACGCCTCGCCGTGCGCCATCTTGATCAGCCGGTCCAGCACCTTGCCGCCGCTGGCCCGCAGGCCGTCGTGCTCCCACTCGTTGGTGACCCAGGCCCGCAGGCCGCGCACCGCGCGGGCGGTCTCCAGTGAGTCGGCGGTGTCCACGTACATGTCGTCGTGGTAGACCGCCGCCACGACGGGCACGGTGTTGGCGGCCAGTCGCGCCGGGTCGTAGAGGTCGGGCCAGTCGGTGCGGGCGGCGAGCAGGTCCGCGGTCTCCTTCAGCGGGCGCAGCGCCGGGTCGGTGTCGAACATCCAGGGGTAGATCATCTCCCCGGTGAACAGCACCGGCGCGCCGGACGCCAGCGCGGCCCGAGCGTCGAACTGCGGGAACTCCTTGCGGACCCGCTCGGCCGACCAGGCGGTGCCGCCCTGGTCCACCGAACGCTGGCCGTAGATCGACTCGTGCAGCACGGCGTACAGCGGGCCCTCGGCGAAGGACAGCTTGGCCTGGACACCGGCCAGGAAGGTGTCGGAGAGCTCGGCCCCGGCCGGGCCCTCCACCCAGGCCTCCTCCAGCAGGTAGTGCAGGGTCCCGGAGCCGCTGCCGCCGCCGAGCATCATCCCGAGCACCTGGAAGGCCTCGACGGTGAGCTGCCCGCCGTCGGGCAGGGTGGCGGGGGAGTCGGCGAGGTGGGCGGCGATCCCTCGCACTGCCTCCACGTCCTGGGGGAAGCGGGCGTAGTGGTCCTCGTTCTTGCGGACGACGCGCGGGTAGGCGGCGCGGTAGACGTCATCGGCCGAGCTGCCGAGGCCGGAGAGACCGCCGGTGATGAAGGCCTCGGTCAGCCCCTCGGGGGCGAAGGAGAGGTAGGTGAGGGTGCAGAAGCCGCCGAAGCTCTGGCCGAGCACGCTCCAGCGCTGGTCGGCGCCGAGCAGCCGGTGGCGGATCAGCTCGGCGTCCCGGACGATCGAGTCCGCGCGGAAGTGGGCCAGGTAGTCCGCCTGCTCCTGCGGGCCGCCGCGCCGGGCGAGGGTCTGCCTGGTCGCGGGCGTGGACCGTCCGGTGCCGCGCTGGTCGAGCAGCAGCACCCGGTAGTCGTCCAGGGCGCGCTCCAGCCAGGCGTCCCGGCCGAGCGGACGGGCGGCCTTGCCGCCGGGCCCGCCCTGGAGGAAGAGCAGCCAGGGCAGGTCGTCCCGCTCGCGGCCCGAGGCCACCACCTCGCGGGCGTACACCTCGATCTGCTCGCCCTCCGGCGCGGCGTGGTCGAGCGGGACCTGGAAGACGTGGTCGGTCGTGACAATCCCGGGCAGCCGGCTGATGGTGGACATGCAACTCCTCGGTCTCTGCTGGTCACAGCGGTTGCGTCGCGGTTCACGGGGCCACCGGGTACAGGCGCCGCGACCCCCGCACCGTATCCTGGCGCCGGTCGAGCACCGGTTCGACCGTCTCCGTCTCCGTCCCCGTCCACCGGGCCGAGCGGCCGAGCGCGACCGGGCCCCGGCCCCAGCGGCACCGGAGCCGGGCTCGGACCCCGGACGGCACCAGGGCCCTGGCGAAGCCCTCCGTGACGCTGCCGACGGAGGCGGCACGACCGCCCGGCGGCCCCGAGCGCGACCAGCCGCAGCGACGGCGGGCGTGACCTGGCGGCGGTCCGCGGCGTTCACCCCGGGGGCCCTGTACCCGGACGGTGTCCGACCGCAGCCCGGGTTCCGGGCGGCCGTCCGGCGGCGCGGACCGGCTGGGCACGACCGACCGGGCACGACCGGCGGCCCATCGGACGCGGGCCGCGGGGGCAGGGCGTCACGGGCGGGGCGTCACCGGTAGGCCGGGGCGCCGGACCTGACGACGTGACGTGCCGGGCACGATGAGGTGCCCGACGCGAAAGGCGCGGTGCGCCGGTACCGGCCCGGTACCGCACACCGCATGGCACGGCCCGCCGCCGGGTACGGCCAGACACGGCACACCCGCCGACGGGGTCAGACCTCGCCGGCCAGGCACCACCAGCGCGCGATCGAGCATGCTCGCGGCCCACCGGCCTGACCGGCCACCGGACCGCCGAAGGGAGGAGAGTCCGGTGACCGCCATGAGGCCACTACAGGCCATGCCGGCCGAGAGCGTGGTCGGCGCGCCCAGACCGGTCGGCCGTTTCGACCAGGTCCCGACGGCCGGGCCCGCAGGCGCACTCGCCGGCCTCGGACGGCCCGCGGCCCCGCCGCGCCCCCAGCCCCCCGCCGTCCACCACGCGCTGCTCTGCGTCAACGCCCCCGCGATGGCCGCCTCCGGCCCGGACGGCCAGCTGCGCGGCCACGGCCTGCACGGCTTCTACCGCAACGGCGTCCGGGTGCTGGCCCGGATGGAGCTGCGGCTGGGCGGGATGGAGCCGCTGCCGCTCCAGGGCAACCTGACCAGCACCGCCCAGGCCCGATTCCTCGGATCCGTGCGCCTCCCCGGCGACCTCGACCCGGACCCGGCGCTCACCGTCGAGCGACTGCGCCACGCGGACGGCGTGGAGACGGTCACGGTGCGCAACACCGGCGCCCGGCCCGCCCGGCTGCCGCTGGAGATCGCCCTGGGCACCGACCTCGGCCCGGTCGCCGAGATCGCCGCCGGTCACCGCCCGCCCGACCTGCCCGGCCAGGTGCAGTCCGCCGGGCTGCGCTGGTCGGGCCCGGTGCACTGCGCCGTGGTCAGCGCCAAGCCCTCCCCGCACGCCGTCCTGGCCGGGGCCGGGGTGCTCCGCTGGGACTTGGAGGTCCAGCCCGGCACCCGCTGGTCGGTCGAGCTGTGCGCCGAGCTGGAGAGCGCCCCGGGCGGCCCGCGTCCGCCCGGCGGGCGCGGCACCGGTGTCCCGCTGCCCTGGACGGACCCGGAGGTGCGCAGCGACGACCCGCGCGCCGCCCCGCTGGTCTACCGTTCCCTGGACGCCCTCGGCGGGCTGCTGTTCGCCGACCCGGACCGCCCCACCGACCTCTACCCGGCCTCCGGAGCGCCCTGGCGCTTCGGCCTCGCCCCGGCCGACGCGCTCTGGGCCGCCCGGCTGACCCTCCCGCTGGGCACCCGGCTCGCGGCCGGCACGCTGCGCGCGCTGGCCCGCCGGCAACAGGTC
>NZ_MECK01000401.1 GCF_014596465.1 Streptomyces sp. CBMA123
GCCCGGCCACCTCCCCCACGAACACCGCATCGCTCGGCGGCCCGTACGGCGTCTCCACCCGCACCTCCACCACCTCCTCCAGCAACGCGTACAACCCCGAACCACCGATCACACCCAGCTCGGCCCGCGCGGTTCCCTGATCGATCGTCATCGTCCGTCCGTCCCCTTCGTCGAGTGGCGTTGCGGCCACTCTAGGAGGCGGCGGTGGACGGGGGCACGGCCGGATGGCCGCGAGCCGCCGGGGTGGTGCGGCGCGGCCGAGCGGGTGACTCCTCGGTCGTGTCGGCGGCCACGCGCCCCGTCCGGCATGCGTCGGTTGGAACGCGCCGCCTCCGGGCGGTGCACGCCCTGTCCCCGGACCTGAGAGCCGCCCATGCCTGCCACCGCCCACCTCCGCCGCCTCGTCCCCACCGCGCTCTGCGCCCTCGCCGTCGCACTCGCCGCCCCAGCGGCCCACGCCGCACCCCCGGGCGGCGACCGCGGGACCGACCCCGGCGGGAGGTCGGACGGCGGCCGGTTCGACTGGGCCCGGGTGGCGGACTGCGAGAGCGGCGGCAACTGGCACGTCAACAGCGGCAACGGCTACTTCGGCGGCCTCCAGTTCGACCAGCCCACCTGGCGGGAGAACGGCGGCCTCGCCTACGCCCCGCGCGCCGACCTCGCCAGCCGGGAGGAGCAGATGGCCGTCGCCCAGCACCTGGCCGACCGCCGCGGCCTCTCCCCCTGGCCGGTCTGCGGCTCCCGGGCCGCCGGCGGCCACACCCACCAGAGCTCCAGGCCGCACCAGGAGAGCCGCGGCGAGGAGGCCACCCGCCGCCACGAGCGCGACGCCGTCCAGCCCCCGCCCGCCCCGGGCCCGGCGGAGGACGATCGGTGGACCGTCCGCGAGGACGACACCCTGGACCAGCTCGCCGCCACCCTGAACGTCCCCGGCGGCTGGCCGGCGCTGTACGCGCTCAACCGCGACACCATCGGCGAGGACCCGGACCTCATCCAGCCCGGCCTGGTGCTGCGCC
The DNA here is from genome assembly GCF_014596465.1 of Streptomyces sp. CBMA123. Classification (GTDB taxonomy): domain Bacteria; phylum Actinomycetota; class Actinomycetes; order Streptomycetales; family Streptomycetaceae; genus Kitasatospora. The sequence goes on from NZ_MECK01000401.1 coordinate 1,017, forward strand.
TGCCCTCCTGAGTCCCCACCCCGCCGCTTCCGGCGGGAACGCCGACGGCCCGCCCGGTCCCCATGGACCGGACGGGCCGTCGCCGTCGGTTCGGCGGTCAGCCGACGTGGACGCGCGGACGCTTGGTGCGGTCCGGCTCCGCCTCGCGCAGCACCTCGCGGGTGACCGGCGCGACCTCGCCCTGCCCGAACAGGATGAACCGCAGGAACTGGGCGAAGGGGTGGCCCTCGGTCCACTCGAAGTACAGGTGCGGCCGCTGCCCGGTGCGGTCCCGGACGGTGAGCGCCAGGGCGGCGATCGCGTTGGGCACGCTGGAGCTCTGCAGGGCGAGCACCCGGTACCGGCCGTGCAGCACCTCGCCGCGCACGGTCAGCTCGGACTCGAAGTCCGAGGCGTCCCGGACGGTCACCTCGACGAAGACCAGGTCGTCCTCGCCCGGGATGTCGTTGTCGGCACGGATCTGCCGGATCTTGTCGCGGTACTCGGCGACGTCCCGGTTGGTCGGCTCGTTGGCGATCAGGCGCAGCGGGCGGTGGGCGTAGTCGCGGATGAACCGCTCGGCCGTCTCGTCCAGCACCACGTCCGTGACGCGCAGCTCGAAGGCGCGCTTGAGCCGGGAGAGCAGCGAGACCAGGATGATGCCGGCGATGAAGCAGGCACCGATCTTGACACCGTCCGGGCGCTCCATGGTGTTGACCACGGTGGTGTACAGGAAGACCGCCGCGATGGCCCCGAAGGCGACGGTCCAGCCGCGCTGGCGCTTCTTGTAGGCGGCGATGGTGACGGCGATGGCCGCCGAGCTGATCAGGACCAGTACGCCGGTGGCGTAGGCGCCGCCCTGGGCGTCGACGTTGGCGTCGAACAGCCAGGTGATCAGGAAGCCGACGATGGTCAGGACGATCACCATCGGGCGCACGGCGCGGGCCCAGTGCGGGGCCATGCCGTAGCGGGGCAGGTAGCGGGGCAGCAGGTTGAGCATGCCCGCCATGGCGGAGGCGCCGGCGAACCACAGGATGGCGATGGTCGACAGGTCGTAGACGCTGCCGAAGGCGCCGCCCAGGTACTCGTGCGCCAGGAAGGCGAGGGCGCGGCCGTTGGCCTGGCCGCCGCTCTCGAACTCCTTGGCCGGGATGAGCAGGGTGCAGATGAAGCTGGTGGCGATCAGGAAGGTGCTCATGATCACGGCGGCGGTGGTGAGCAGCTTGCGGGTGCCGCGGATCCGGCCGACCGGGTTCGTCTCGGTGTCGCCGGCGTCGCCCTTGATGTGCGGCATCACGGCGACGCCGGTCTCGAAGCCGGACATGCCGAGCGCGAGCTTCGGGAAGACGACCAGCGCGACGCCGATCATCACGAAGACGTTGCCGTGCTGGGTGGTCAGCGCGTTGGACCAGTCGGCGACGACGTGCGGCGCCTGGATGATCTTCCAGATGCCGACCGCGACGACCACCACGTTGAGCGTCAGGTAGACCGCGACGAGCCCCACGGCCAGGCCGATCGCCTCGCTGAAGCCCTTGAGGAAGACGGCGCCGAGCAGGGCGACCAGGATCAGCGTGATCACCATCTGCTTGCCGCCGAGGGCACTGGTCAGGTGCGGGTTCTCGACCAGGTGGGCGCTGGCGTCGGCGGCCGAGAGGGTGATCGTGATGATGAAGTCCGTCGCCGCGAAGCCGAGCAGGGCGAGGACGAACAGTTTGCCCTTCCAGAACGACAGCAGCCGCTCCAGCATCGCGATCGAGCCCTCACCGTGCGGGCTCTCCTGGGCGACCCGCCGGTAGACCGGCAGCGCGCCCAGCAGCGTGACGAGCACCAGCACGATCGTGGCGATCGGCGACAGCAGGCCGGCCGCGAGGGCGGCGATGCCCGGCTGGTAGCCGAGCGTCGAGAAGTAGTCCAGACCGGTCAGGCACATCACGCGCCACCACGGCTGGCCCGTGTGCGCAGCGTGATCGGCGTCGGCGGCGGAGTCCCCCGACTCCGCGCTGTCCTCCCGCGCCTTCGCGGCGGCGTCCTTGGCGGCCTTCTCCGGGGACATGTCCTCCAGGAGCCAGCTGCGGAGCCGTATTCGCGCCGACGACGGATCCTCCGTCGTCGCCTCCGTCGAACCCGACGAAACCACCTTGCACCTCTTGATTAAAGACCCCGTAAAAGCGCCGTCGGGCGACGGCAGTGCGCCAGGCTATGCGACCGGCGTTAAGGAGGCGTCATCGGCCCGCGTTAAGAAAACGTCATGGCCGCGCAGGTCGGGACGGGTGGCACGGTGCGGCGGGGCCGGTGCCGGGGCGGTGCGGCGGACCACCGCCCCGGCGTCTCGGATCCTGGACGGGTTACGCCTGGTAACCGAGAACGGTCATCATGCCGGTCTCCGAGTGGTAGACGTTGTGGCAGTGCACCATCCACAGCCCCGGGTTGTCGGCGTCGAAGTCGACCGTCAGGGTCGTGCCCGGCAGCACGACCGCGGTGTCCTTGCGCGGGCCGTCGGCGCCCAGCGCGAAGGTGTGCCCGTGCAGGTGGACGGGGTGCCACATGGCGGTGGTGTTGCGGAACTCCAGCCGCACCCGCTCCCCGGCCGCGACCGGGTGGCGCTGCGCCGGGTCGTACTTCCGGCCGTTGAACGCCCAGTCGGCCTTCGCCATGCCGCCGGTCAGCTCCAGCAGGACGGTGCGGTCCGGCGCCCTGGCGGGCAGCCGGACGCTCCGGTCGGCCTTCAGCCGGGCGGCGGTCAGCAGCCGGCCGTCCAGCTCGGCCGGGCGCGTCGAGGCGTCCGGCGCGGCGCCGCCGCCGGTGCGCAGCACGGCCAGCGCGCCGGCGTTCTTGCCCTCGGCCAGGGCGGTCAGCGGGAAGACGCCGTCCTGGGCGGTGACCAGCACGTCGTAGCGCTCGCCCATGCCGAGCAACAGCGCCTGGGTGGTGGCCGGTTCGACCGGGAAGCCGTCGGTGTGGGTGACGGTCAGCTCGTGGCCGCCGAGGGCGACCCGGTAGGCGGTGTCGCCGCCCGCGTTGATCAGCCGGATCCGGATCCGGTCCCCGGGCTTGGCGGTGAAGGTCTCGGGGGCGCCCGGGAGGCGGCCGTTGACCAGGTGGAACGGGTGGGCGACGTCACCCGCGTCGCCGCCGAGCAGCGGGCTGGTGGCGCCCATCAGCATCCGGGACGGGCCGCTCGCCCCCGCACTCGACGCGTCAGGCATGCCAGACATACCGGACATGCCTGGCATGGTGTGGCCGGAGTGACCCATCCCGCCCATGCCCCGGGCGAGTTCGGCGAGCACGGCGTCCGGGGAGCTGCCGTCGACCCCGTCCACCCAGTCGTCCAGGACGACGACCCACTCCCGGTCGTAGCGCAGCGGCTCCTTCGGGTCCTCCACGATCAGCGGCGCGTACAGGCCGCGGTCCTGCTGGACGCCGGAGTGCGGGTGGAACCAGTAGGTGCCGGGGCGGGAGAGGGCGAAGCGGTAGTCGAAGGACGCGCCCGCCCGGACCGCCTCCTGGGTCAGGCCGGGCACGCCGTCCATGTCGTTGCGCAGGGCGAGGCCGTGCCAGTGCAGCGAGGTGGGCTGCGGCAGGTGGTTGGCGAGGGTGAGGGCGAGGGTGTCGCCGACGGTGGCGCGCACCTCCTGGCCGGGCAGGCGGTCGCCGTACGCCCAGCTGCGGACGGTGCGGCCGCCCAGGTCGAGGGTGGTCTCGGTGGCGGTGAGCGCGACCTTGCGCTCGGGCCCGGGCTTGCGCCCGGCCTCGGCGGCGGCGACCTCGGGGCCGTTCGGGGCGACGAAGCCGGCGGGGGCGGCGGCGACCTCGGGGCCGTTCGGGGCGACGAAGCCGGCGGGGGCGGAGGGGGCGGAGGGGACGGCGGCCGAGTGGTCCATGCCGTTCATCGAATCGCCGTTCATCGAATCGGAGGAGCAGGCGGCGAGCAGGCCGGTCCCGGCGGCGGCGAACGCGGCGCCGAGGACGGTACGACGGGTGGGTGTGCGCATGACGGAGTGCACCTCGTGCAGGGGTGGTGTGGACGTAAAGGACGGCGCGTCGGCCGTTCCGCGCGCGGGCGCGAAGGCGCACGAGCGGGCACGGAACGGCGAGCGCACGCCTACTGACGCAGCACCGACAGTCTGCTGAGGAGGATCCGCCCACCCCCGGGCGGCGGCAGCGCCCGCACGGCCCGCAGCAGCCGGGCCCGCACTTCTGCGGCGGCGTCACCACGGCGGCGCAGCAGCGGGCCGGCGATCAGCAGCACCAGGGTCCAGCCGGCCAGCACCGCGAGACAGACCGTCATCGGATCCATGCCGCCGCCGGCGGGCTCGACCGCCAGCGGCGCATGGGCCGTCGGAACGGCGGCCGCGTGGTGATCCGCTGCCACCATCCGCGAGCCGTACGAGCCGTGCGAGCCGTGCGACCCATGCCCGGCAGACCCGCCGTGCCCACCACCCGGGTGCCCCAGCGTGTGCATCGTCACGATGCCGAGCAGCAGGGCGGCGAGGAGCAGCAGGCGCAGCACCCCGGGCAGCGACGACCCGTACAGCCGCTGCTGCGCCATGGTCCGCCTCCCGCCCGTCTCCGCCCTCCGCTTACCCCCACAGGGTATCCCCAACTGCGAACGTCCGCCGCTCTCCCTTCGTACAAAGTCAGTCACCTACCTCGCCACCCTGGACGGGGTCTCCGACTCCAGCCACGACCTGTCCCTCCGGGTCAGCTCCCATGCGTCTGGTCTGACGGCACTCCACCCAAGTAGCCCGAACTCCCGTTCGGGGCCGCACTTTCCCGGAGGTGCGGCCCCTGTGCGTCGTGCAGGTCCGCCGGTGTGCTGACCTGCGTTAATGATCCGCTAGCATGCGTCGTCAGTTTTCGAACACACGGACCGCCCCAGCAACCGGTCCGGAACTGACGGGGGAAACGAAAGATGCCAGATCCTGACGCGGGTTTGCAGTTCAAGGTCAATCCGGCCGAACTGGACGGCTGCGGCCAGAGCGCCCAGCACATCGGCGGCCTGATACCCGGCGAGACCACGAAGATCACCGACCCGTGCAACCAGGCCGCCGGAGGTCTCAAGGGCTGGCTCACCGCCGGCGGGATCACCGCCTGCGGCACCAACTGGAAGACCCTGCTGGACCGGCTCGGCGGTGACATGGGCGACGTCGGCACCAAGCTCGGCACCTCGGCCACCTATTACCGCCAGGCCGAGCAGAACGCCCACAACGGCATGCGGAACCCGGCCGCTCCGCCGGCCCCGGACGAGCCGGACCCCTTCGGCACCGCCGTCGTCCCCGGCCCGGTGAAGCCCCGCAGCGCGAAGGCGGCCGAGTAACCGATGGACATCAAGACCCTGCACGACGCCGACATCATCGGCATCTCCACCGCGAAGAGCGCCTTCGACACCCTCTCCACCGCCTTCGGCCAGCACGTCGAGAACTGGCAGCACGAGGTCGTCGACCGGCTGCACAACTCCCAGTGGACCGGCACCGCCGCCGACCACGCCAACGCCCGGATGCAGTTCCTGGAGAACGAACTCAAGGCCGCCCAGCAGGAGATCGGCCTCGTCAGCCGGGCCCTCCAGGACGCCTACGACGGCTTCGCCGCCGCCCAGGCGCACCTCATCAACGCCCTGGACGACGCCAAGACCCACAAGCTGAACGTCGCCGCCGACGGCGGGATCACCTGGGAGAAGGACCCCAACTCCCCGAACTTCGCGGGCACCGACGCCGAGAACCAGGCCAAGCAGATCCAGTCCCGGATCACCGCCGCGCTCAACGAGGCCGACCACGCCGACCAGACCATCAACGCCCGGCTCACCCACCTGGCCGGCAACGCGAGCAACGGCACCGGTCTGGACTCCGCCACCGCGAAGTCCGACACCGACGCCGCCAACGCGCTCCAGACCATCCCCCCGGCCGGCACCGACCCGAACAGCGTCAAGGCCTGGTGGAACGGCCTCACGGACGACCAGCAGCAGCGGATGATCCTCAACCACCCGGACCAGATCGGCAACCTGGACGGCATCCCCGCCGTCGACCGGAACCAGGCGAACCAGACCAACCTGGCCCGCGCCCATCAGGACATCCAGCACCAGCTCGACGGGCTCGGCCCCGAGCCGAAGCAGTTCCTCGACATCGCCGACACCAACGGCGGGCCCGTCGAGAACCCCGACTACACGACGTGGAAGCAAAAGCACGACGACCTCACGGACAAGATGACCGGCATCACCGCCATCGAGAACCGGCTGAAGGCCCCGGTCGACGACGCCCACCCGCCGACCTACCTGCTGGGCTTCGACACCAACGGCCACGGCCACGCCATCATCGCGGTCAACAACCCCGACACCGCCAACAATGTGTCGACGTACGTCCCCGGCACCGGCGCCCGGCTCGGAAGTATCAACAGCGACATCAACCGCTCGGACCTGATGGTCGCCTCGGCCAACGACGCCAACCGGAAGGCGGGCGACAAGAGCACCACCTCGTCGATCACCTGGGTCGGCTACGACGCGCCGCAGAACATCATCCCGGAGGCCGCGGACGACTCCTACGCGAAGGCCGCGGAGGACAAGCTGGTCAGCTTCGAGAACGGGCTGCACGCCACCCACGACGGGAAGATCGGCAACAACACCATCCTGGCCCACAGCTACGGCACCACGACCGTGGGCTACACCATGCGCGACCACGGCCTCCCGGTCGACAACGCCGTGCTGATCGCCAGCCCCGGCGCCGGTGTCGAGAACGCCAAGGACCTGCGGATCGACCCGTCCCACGTGTACGCGGCGCAGAGCCCCGCCGACGCGATCGGCTGGGCCGCCGCCACCGACCCCAGCGGTATGACGGACAACCTCTGGGACAACATCAAGACCGACTTCCTCTTCGGCGACGGCGACCACCACCTGATGTACGGCCGCCAGACCACCGTCCCCCAGTTCGGCGCTAACGTCATGCCCGTCGACCCCAACGCGGGACACTCCGACTACTGGAACAATGGTTCGCCCACCCTGACCGCCATGGGGCAGGTCATCGCCGGAAAGCCGACGCAATGAGCACCACCGAACACACCTCCCTGATCAGGCGGGCCACCGCCGCCGCCACACTGACGGTCACCGCACTGGCCCTCAGTGCCTGCGGGGCGAACACCCTCCAGGAGCGGTCGAAGCCCACCATCACCCTGGACCAGGCCAAGACGCAGATCGACGGCTACCTCGCCGACATCCTCGCCAAACTTCCGGTACAGCCCACGTCGGCGCCGGCCGCGTTCTTCGACCAGGAATGCGACGCCAACGACATCGGCCCGCACGGCCGAAAGCAGACCGGCCGAGGCTACGACTTCGGTGACGTTTCATCAGACATCAAGGCCCAGGCCGTGACCGACTACCGCACCTTCCTGACCGGGCAGGGATTCCAGCCGGTTCAGGATCCCCCGAACTCCCATCTCGACTGGATCAAACTGAAGAACCCGCAGAACAACTTCCTCGCCATCCTGGACGGAACGTCCGACTCCAGCCACGACCTCACCCTCAAGGTCAGCTCCCCCTGCGTCTGGCCGACCGGCACCCCTGCCACGTAGCCCAACTCCCCTCCGGGGCCGTACCTCTACCGAGGTGCGGCCCCTTCGCACACGCCCAGGTCAAACCGGTTGCCCGTTCTTGACGATCCGCTAGCATGCGTCGTCAGTTACCGCTCCGACCGGCCCAGCCGCCGGTCCGGAACTGACGGGGGACGCATGGCAGATCCAGATTCGAACCTGCAATTCCAGGTGAAGCCGGGCGAGTTGGACGGCTGCGGCCAGAGCGCCCAGCACATCGGCAGCCTGATACCCGGCGAGACGGCGAAGATCACCGACCCGTGCGGCCAGGCCGCCGGTTCCCTGCAAGGCTGGCTCACCGCCGCCGCGTTGACCACCTGCGGCAGCGACTGGAAGACCCTGCTGGACAAGCTCGGCGGCGACATGGGCGACGTCGGCACCAAACTCGGCACCTCGGCGGCCTACTACCGCCAGGTCGAGCAGGACATCCACACCAACATGATCCACCCGGACGTCCCGGTCCCGGCCTCGACCGCGCCGGACCCGTTCGGCACCGTCGTCACCCCCGGCCCGGTGAAGCCCCGCAGCGCGAGAGCGGCGGAGTAGCCGATGGACATCAAGACGCTGCACGACGCCGACTTCTGCAACCTCGCCATCGCCAAGACGGCCTTCGACACCCTGGCCACCGCCTTCGGCCAGCACGTCGAGAACTGGCAGCACGAGGTCGTCGACCGGCTGCACAACTCGCAGTGGAGCGGCACCGCCGCCGACCACGCCACCACCCGGATCCAGAGCCTGCACGACGAACTCCACGCCGCCCAGCAGGAGATCGGGCTCATCAGCCGGGCCCTCCAGGACGGCTCCGAGGGCTTCGCCGCCGCCCAGGCGCACCTGCTCAGCGCCCTCGACGACGCCAAGAGCCAGGGGCTCACGGTGGCCGCCGACGGCGGCATCACCTGGGACAACGACCCCAACTCGCTGACCTTCGCCGGACACGGCGCCCCGGAACACGCCAAGGCCATCCGGGACCGGATCACGGCCGCCCTCACCGAGGCCGACCACGCGGACCGGACGATCAGCGGCCGGCTCGCCCACCTGAGCACCAACGCGACCAACGGCACCGGCCTGGACTCCACCGTCGCGACGAACGACACGGCCGCCGCGAACGCGCTCTCCCAGATCCCGGCCGCCGGGACCGACCCGAACAGCGTCCAGGCCTGGTGGAACAGCCTCACCGACGAGCAGCAGCACCGGCTGATCCTCAACCACCCGGACCAGATCGGCAACCTCGACGGCATCCCCGCCACCGGCCGCGACCAGGCCAACCGGCTCAACCTGGCGCGCAGCAAGCAGGACATCCAGCACCAGCTGGACGTGCTCGGCCCCGAGCCCGACTCGACGGTGGCAACGCCGTACGGGGCCTACGACAGTCCCGCGCACAAGTTGTGGAAGCAGCAGCACGACGACCTGGTCGAGAAGATGAACGGCATCAACGCCATCGACACCCGGCTGGGCACCCAGGTCGACGCCGCCCATCCGCCCGCGTTCCTGCTGGGCTTCGACACCAACGGCAAGGGCCACGCCATCGTCGCGATCAACAACCCGGACACCGCCGACAACGTGTCGACGTACGTCCCCGGCACCGGCGCCCGGCTCGGCAAGGTCGACGGCGACATCAGCCGCTCGGACGCGATGGTCGCCGCGGCCAACGCCGTCGGCAACGGCAAGACCACCTCGTCGATCGCCTGGATCGGTTACGACGCCCCGCAGAACCTCATTCCCGAGGCCGCGGACGACCAGTACGCGAAGGACGCGGAGGGCAAGCTGGTCAGCTTCGAGAACGGGCTGCACGCCACCCACAACGGGACCATCGGCAACAACACCATCCTCGGCCACAGTTACGGCACCACGACGGTGGGCTACACCATGAAGGACCACGGCCTGCCGGTCGACAACGTCGTCCTGATCGCCAGCCCCGGCGCCGGTGTCGACACCGCGAAGGACCTCCGCATCGACCCGTCCCACGTGTACGCGGCGCAGAGCCCCGCCGACATGATCGGCATGGCCAGCGCCGTCGACCCCGGCGGGTTCGTGGACAACTTCTGGGACAACACGAAGGCCGACTTCGGCTTCGACGACGGCGACCACCACCTGATCCACGGACGCCAGACCACCACCCCCCAGTTCGGCGCGAACGTCATGCCCGTCGACCCCAACGCCGGGCACTCCGACTACTGGAACAACGGCTCGCCCACCCTGGCCGCCATGGGCCAGGTCATCGCGGGCAAGTAGCGCCCGACCAGCCTGCAGCACAGGCCACTTGGGGCCGCACCCGGTCTGGTCTGACGGGTGCGACCCCTACAGCTGCTGTACGGCGGCGGCCAGATGACTACGGAACCAACGCTGGCCGGGGTCAGCCGAGTTGCGCGGGTGCCAGGCCATCCCCAGCTCCAGCTGCGGGAGTTCGAGCGGGATCGGGAAGGTCCGCAGGCCCAGCGCCGCGAAGGTCCCCGGCAGCCAGTCCGCCGCCCCGAGGGTCACCAGGTCGCTGCCCCCGGCCAGCAGCATCGCGCCGGTGTGGCTGGGCACCACCACCGCGACCCGGCGGCGCAGCCCGCGCTCGGCCAGCGCGGTGTCGATCGGCCCGAGCCGCTTGCCGCGCCGGGAGACGCCGATGTGGTCGGCGGCGGCGAACCGCCGGGCGGTGATCCGCCCTTCGAACAGCGGGTGGCCGGCCCGCGCCACACCCACCACCGGCACCGTGACCAGCGGCCGGGAGCGGATCTCCGGATCCAACGGCCCGAGCACACCGACCTCGACGTCCACCTGCCCCTGGCGCAGGGCCGGTCCGCCCTCCAGGGACTCCGGCAGGAACACCACGTCCACGCCGGGCGCCTCGGCGCGGATCCGCCCGACCAGCGGGCCGGCCACCCGGACCAGTACGGCGTCGGTGCACTGCACGGTGAAGGTCCGCTCCAGGTGCACCGGCTCGAAGCCCGCTCCGGGCCGCAGCACGTTCTCGCAGCTCCGCAGCAACCCGGCCACCTCCTCCCGCAGTTCGAGCGCCCGCGGGGTCGGCACCAGCCCCTGCCCGGCCCGTACCAGCAGCGGATCGCCGACCGCGCGGCGCAACCGGGCCAGCGTCCGGCTCACCGCCGCCGGTGAGGTGCCGAGCCGCTCGGCGGCCCGGGTCACGCTGTTCTCCTGGAGCAGGGCGTCCAGCACCCGCAGCAGGTTGAGGTCCATTCATGGCTCCTGAGCTGCATTTTTGCGCTTGGGGCAATGATCCCTTGCCGATCTTTGCATGGTTCGGCCGCCGCCGGGCGGGGACAGTGGAACCGTCCGAGAGACACCCGACTTCTCCGCACCAGGAGTTCCCGTGCCGAACGTTCCGAACGTGCCCAACACGCCCAACACGCCCAACACGCCCAACACGCCCAACACGCCCAGCGTGCCGAACATCCCGAACGTGCTGAACACGCCGAACGGGCTGAACGACCCCCGCGCCCACCTCGCCGGCGACGTCCTCGCCGTCGTCAGCCAGAGCGGCCCGACCGTCTCCTTCTACGACGCCGCCACCGACAGCCTGCTGGACACCATCGAGGTCACGGCCCAGCCGCACGAGCTGCTCTTCGACCCGACCCAGCGACTGCTCTGGTGCACCAGCGCGTACCGCTCCGGCTACTACAACGCCCACGACGGCCACCGCACCGAGGTGACCGTCATCGACGCCGACACCCGCCGGATCGTCGAGGTGATCGACCTCGCCCCCGAGCACGGCCCGCACGGTCTCGCACTGGACCCGGTCCGCGGCCGGCTCTACGTCAGCGTCGAGGCCTCGGCAAACCGCCCCGGCGGCGTGGTGGTCATCGACACCGCGACCCGCCGCCCGCTCGGCCGGATCGACACCGACGCCCCCGGCCCGCACTGGTTCGCCATCTCCCCGGACGGGCGCACCGGTTACGCCACCAACAAGGAGGCGCCGTACGTCTCCGTGGTGGACCTCGACCGCGGCACGCTGACCGCGAAGGTGGCCGTGCCCGGCAGCGAGGGTCTGGCCGTCTCCGCCGACGGCGCCCGGGTGTACGTCGGCGGGCCCTACCTCGGCTTCGCCAAGGACCCCGACGCCACGCCCGGCATCCGGGTCATCGACGCCCGCACCGCCACCGTGACCGACGTCCTGCCCACCGGCTCCGCCGTCCTCCCGGTCCACCTGACCGCCTCCGGCCGCCTCCTGGCCGGCGAGATCCACGCCACCACCAGCCCGGACTCCGCGCTCGCCGGGCAGGGCCCCGGCCGCCTCACCGTCTTCTCCGCCGCCACCCACCGCCCCCTGGGCTCCGTCGAGGTGGGTACCTTCCCGCTGACCATCACCTCCTCCCCCGACGGCCGCCTCGGCTATGTCGCCTCCGCCGTCTCCTCCACCGTCGACGTCATCGACCTCGACACCCTCACCCCCGTCACCCGGCTCACCGTCCCCAAGCGCGCCGAACCCGGCGCCCACGGCCTGGCCTACCTCCCCCGCCCCGCCTGACCCGACGAGCCTCCGGGCGCCGGGCGCGCCCGGAGGCTTGCCGCCGTCCGGAACGGGCCGCATCCTGAGGGCTCGGCCGTCCGGTCCGGGGGGAGGCACGATGAGACGCGGCTTCGGGGTGTTCTGTTCGACGGCGGTGCTGCTGGCGGCGCTGGGCGGGGCCACCGGGTGCGACCCGGTCGTGGACCTGAGTGGCGGCCGGCACCCGGTGCCGCTGCCCGAGCCGGCTCCGGCGTCCGCCCAGTGGATCGTCGACCTGGTGGGCGGGCTCAACGTGCCGCCGCAGTGCCCGAAGCCGACGCTGCCGACCATGGTGGTGCTCGACACCGACGGGCAGGAGCGGGCGATGGCGTTCTGGCTGGTCGACAATGTCGACGTCTGTTACGCCGTCATCAACCAGGCGGGCGTGACGCCCACGACCATCTGGTTCGCCGCCATCGCGGACCTGGTCCCCCGCACCCCGATGCCGGCCGACACCACGGCGGGCGTGGACTCGTACGCCTTCACGGCCTTCCGCGGCCGGGTGGACGACATCGAGGTCGACGGCGACACCGACCACCTCGTCAGCCCGGTCCGCCACCGCACCATCGACCTCGGGGCCGGCGACCTCATCACCTTCGCCGCGTACCACTACCGCATCCCCGCGACCGGCAGGCCGCTCACCCTCACCCTCTGCACCCCCACCGGCCCCTGCCGCGACGCCCACTGATCCCCCGCCCCCACCGTGCCGCGACGCGACCACCCCGCACCTGGTCCTCAGCACCCCCGAACCTTCCCGGAAGAACGCCCCCTAAGGGAGTGGACACGCCCACCCACGGGCAAGGCACGGTCGTAGCTGCGAGCCCGTCGGACATGAGAAGGTACGCCCCATGAAGATCATCGACTTCGTTCTCAACGTCATCTGGTTGATTTTCTGTGGCATTTGGATGGCCATCGCCTACGCCGTCGCCGGAGTCATCTGCTGCGTACTCATCGTGACCATCCCGTTCGGCATCGCCTCGTTCCGGATCGCCGGCTTCATACTGTGGCCGTTCGGGCGGACCACCGTCGAGCGGGCGGACGCCGGGGCGGCGTCCTGCGTCGGGAACGTGATCTGGCTGGTCTTCGCGGGCTGGTGGCTGGCCCTCGCGCACCTGATCACCAGCATTCCGCTGTTCCTGTCGATCATCGGGATCCCGTTCGGCTGGGCCAACCTGAAGATGATCCCGATCTCGCTGATGCCACTGGGCCGCGAGGTCGTCTCCACCGACCGCAAGTGGGGCACCTACTAGGCTTCAGCAACACTGATGGCCGACGAGAGGAAGGATCCTCGTCGGCCATCAGTGTTTACGCTGGTCAGGCCCGCGTCAGCGTCAGCTGGAAGCGGAGCGGAGCGGCGAGAGTGCGTGGTGCTGGGCATCCGAACGCGATCCCGTTCGAGAAGGTGCTGCGCCAGCTCGCCCGGTGCACGCGGTATTCGCCGACCGCGACGAGGCACTGCTCGCCCTGGGCGCTGTGCTACTGACATCGAATCCGCCAGCTCGGGCCGTGACCTTGACAGTTGAGATAGTTGGCCACTCAGCGCGGGGGTATGGCAGCGCTGCGAGGGCCGCAGGCCGCTGCGATCGGCGGTCAACATGCACACCGGCCCGGCAAGTCGGATGGTAGCGTACAAGTCCATGTCAACTTCGAATAGCCCCATGTTCGTTGCCTCGGATGTCCATGGTCATCGCGCCGAGTTCCGGGAGGTGCTCCGGGACGCGGGGCTGGTCGACGGGCAGGGGCGGTGGTCCGGGGGATGCGCCCGGCTGTGGCTGCTCGGCGACTACGTCGACTACGGTCCGGACGGCGTCGGCGTCATCGAGGACGTCCGGAGGCTGGCAGCCGAAGCCGCGGCCGCCGACGGGGAGGTGGGGGCCCTGCTGGGCAACCACGAGGTGCAACTGCTCGCCGCTCACCGGTTCGGCTCCGCACCCGTCCCGGGGTGGGGCGAACCCGAGGGCTTCCGGGGCGGTTGGGCGCGCTACGGCGGCCGCGAGGAGGAGCTGCGCCGGCTCACCCCGGAACACACCGCCTGGATCGCCGGCCTGCCCGCGGTCGCGCTCGTCGACGACCACCTGCTCATCCACTCGGACACCGTTCGGTACCTGGAGTTCGGATCGAGCGTTGCGGACGTCAACGCGGCCGTGTCCGAAACCCTGAACTGCTCGGACACGGCCGCCTGGCTGGAGCTCTGCGAGCGGATGAGTGACCGGCGGGCGTTCCGCGGTGCCGGATCCGCGCCCGCCGAGGATCCCGTCTCGGTGATGCTGCGCACGCTCGGTGGCGACGTGCTCGTGCACGGGCACAGCACGCTCACGGTGTCGTTCGGCGTGGCGCCCGAGGACGTGCGGAGCGCGTTGCGCTACGCCGGTGACCGGGTCGTCGCCATCGACGGCGGAGTGTACGAGGGAGGGCGCATCCTGGTCACCCGTCTGGTCTGAGGTATCGGACTGCGGCCGCACCCTGAGCGGCACGGCCGACGGGCCGTGCCGCTCAGGGTGCGGATCCGGGCTCAACCGCGGGATCGTCGGGTACGGCGGATCACCACCAGGCCTCCGGCGGACAGTCGCAGGTCCACGACCGGAACCGGAGGCGTACCGGCGCTCCCGGTCGTCCCGGCCGCCCCGGGTTCACGAGGCGCGTCGGAGGAACGGTCCGTGCGGCCGAGGCGGGCGTTCCCGGTCCGCGTCAGGGCGGCGTACCCGAGGGCCGCGACCAGTGGGCCGACGACCGCGGCGAGGTCGGCGCCGCCCAGCCACCTGCTGACGGGGCCGGTCCACAGCGTGGTGTTGACGCAGAGCAGCGCGGCGAGCGTGCCGGCGAGGAAGGCGATGACGCCTGCCGCACTGACACCTGCTGCACCGACCCCGGTCGGGCGGGAGCCGCCCGGTCGGAGGTCGGCCAACTCGCCCGCTCCGTACCGGTTCCGGCGCAGCACCAGGTCCAGGGCGTAGATGGCGATGATCGGGCCCATGTAGACGACCGACAGGGCGAGGATGTTGTTGAGCGCGGTCAGGAAGCTCGCGGCGACCAGCGCGTAGAGGGCGATCCCCCCGCCGAGCACTCCGTCGAGCAGCACCGCCCTGGCCCGCCTGATGCGGACGCCGGCGCCTTGGAGCAGCAGGCCGGACGAGTAGGAGGTCAGGACGTTGTTCGCCAGCGTGCCGACGATGACGGCGGCCAGGAAGACCGGGTGGAACCAGGCCGGCATCAGCGTGGTCATCGAGGTCATGGGATCGGTCATGTCGACCGCGGTTCCCGCGAGGACCCCGACGAGGCCCAGGAACACCGAGGCCAGCCATCCGCCCGCCGCGGTCCAGCCCGCGACCGAGCGCCGTGACGCCGTCGGGGGGAGGTAGCGGGCGTAGTCGGCCCCGGAGAGCCAGGACAGCGGTCCGGAGGAGACGACGGTGAACCCGACCAGAGCGGTGGCGAGTGGTCCGAGGGCGGCGTCCGCACTGCCGTCCGTTCCGGGATGGGCGTGGACGGCGACGAACACCGCGGCGACCAGCAGGGAGAGCGTGAGCAGCAGGGTGATCGCCCGGCTCATCCGGAGGATGGCGTCGTAGCCGTACACGCTGATGGTGAAGGTGACGACCGAGACCAGGACCAGGATGACGCCCCTGGAGACGGCGGAGCCGCCGATTCCCGCTTCGGAGAGCAGGGCCTGCCCGGCCAGGACGGTGATCGAGAGGTTGATCGCCTCGAAGCCGACGGCGGTGAGCCAGCCCAGCCCGCAGCCGATCACCCGGTTGCCGCGCACTCCGAAGAGCACCCGCATGATGACCGCGCTCGGACTGCCGGTGCTCGGACCGCTCACCGCGAGGAGGCCGACCAGTGCCCAGAACGTGTTGCCCGCGAGGAGGACGGCGACGGCCTGCCACGTGCTCAGACCGAGCATCATGAGCGAGCCGCCGAGGAGGATGGGGAGGTAGGACATGTTCGAGGAGAACCAGACCAGGAAGAGCTCGCGCGGCCGGCCGCGGCGCTCCGCTTCGGGTACTGATTCGATTCCGCGTTCCTCGACCCGGTTGCCCCGGGATCGTGGCGGTGCGGTCGCTGCCGACGGGGAGTCGGCGTCCGCTCTCGTGGTTCCGCTGCTCATGGGGTCCATTCCTGAGGAGTGAGCTGTTCGGCCGGCGGCGGCCGCCGGTCAGTGCCGGCCTTGAGGCGGTGCACTGAGCGCGGCGGCCGCCGGCCGTCCGTCATCGGTTCACGGGGCCGAGATGGGCAGCTCCAGGACGCGGGGGCCGCCGGAGTCCCACGCGGCCCTCGCCGCCTCGGCGATGTCGGTGGCCCGTTCGACCCGCTCGGCGCGGACGCCCATGGAGCGGGCCAGGGCGACGAAGTCGATCGCGGGGTGGTCGATGTCCATTCCCACGAACCGGTCACCGTTCCCGAACTCCGGATAGCGGTGGTGCAGGCTGTTCTTCAGCATCAGGTACTGGCTGTTGTTCACCACGACGAACAGGACCGGGAGTTGCTCCCGGGCCGCGGTCCACAGCGCCTGCGGGCTGTACATGGCGGATCCGTCGCCCACGAGACAGAGCACGGGCTCGTGACCGCGTGCCAGGGAGACCCCCAGGGCGGCCGGCATGCCCCACCCGAGACCGCTGCCCCGGGCGGTGTAGTACTGCCCGGGCCGATCGGCCCGGTGGAACGCCCGTACGTAGTCGTCGCAGGTCATCGACTCGTCGACGACGACGATGTCCGGCGGCAGGGCGCGGAACACGGCGTGGACCGCGGCTGCCGGCGCTGTCGGCACCTGGGAGTAGCTGCCCAGCGCGTGCGCCTCGGCGGCGTCCAGGGCGGCCCGGTGGACCGTGCCCAGCTCGGTCATGGCGGCGCGGGCACGGTTCGGGTCGCCGCGCTCCGCGAGGACCTTCCGCAGATCTCCCAGGGTGGTGCGCAGGTGTCCCACGAGTCCGAGCCGGACGGGTGCGGTCCGGCCGAGGC
Source organism: Streptomyces sp. CBMA123 (assembly GCF_014596465.1). Lineage (GTDB taxonomy): Bacteria > Actinomycetota > Actinomycetes > Streptomycetales > Streptomycetaceae > Kitasatospora. Next base: position 18,022 of record NZ_MECK01000401.1, read on the forward strand.
TGTGCGGGTCCAGCGCGATCTGGAGGAGTTCCACCTCGGGCGGGACGAGCGGCCCGGGGCTGTAGTTGTACGCCATGAACGCGCGCCCGCCGAGCACCAGGACGCGGTCGTACCCGGCCAGGGTGGCGCGGATGTCGCCGGCGCTGAGTCCGAACCCGCCGGCCCACAGCGGGTGGCCGGTCGGGAACACGGTGTTGGCGTGCAGCGACGAGCCGTACACCCGGACGCCCAACGCCTCGGCTACGCCGACGAGTTCCTCCACCGCCTGCTCGGTCGCCACGTCGTCGGACGCGACGATCGCCAGCCGGCCGGGGTCCGTTTCCAGGAGCAGCTCGGCGAGCTGCGCGACGGGTGCCCCGTGCGGCGCGCGGTCAAGCTCGGAGACGGCGTGGCGCGCGGCCGCGCCGTCGTCGGGAGCGTCCGCCTCCAGGACGTCGACGGGCAGCGAGACGAAGACGGGCCCGGTCGGTGCCGACGCGGCGTCCCGGAAGGCGCGGCGCATGACCACGTCCAGGTCCTCGACCCTGCGCACCTCGTGGGTCCACTTGCTGACCGGAGCGGCCAGGCCGGTGAGGTCGCCGGCCAGCAGCGGGTCGGAGACGAGGTGGCGCTGGTCGGCCTGGCCCGCCGTGACGACGAGCGGTGTGCCCTGCACCCGGGCGTTGGTCAGGTTGCCGATGGCGTTGCCGAGGCCGGCCATGGCGTGCAGGTTCACCATCGCGGGCCGCCCGCTCGCCTGCGCGTACCCGTCGGCCATCGCGACGACGACGCTCTCCTGGAGGCCCAGCACGTAGGCCGGGCCCGTGGAGCGCGACAGCTCGGCGATCAGGGGGAGTTCCGTGGTCCCGGGATTGCCGAACACGTGCCGTACGCCCTCGTCGTGGAGCACGTCGAGGAGGATGCGGCTGCCTTTCACCGGTAGGTTTCCAGCGCGCCGGTCCGACGGACGTCCAGGGTCGCGCAGTGGAAGCCGCCGCCGAAGGTCCGCGCGTGGCTGAGGGAGAGGGGCAGTACGTCGATGCCCTTGGCCTCCAGCAGCTTGATCAGCTCCGGCTGGCGGTGGTCGGCGATGACCAGGTCGGGGCGCACGCTGAGGATGTTCATGCCGATCCACGGGGAGTTGACCGGGAACGAGCCGGCGAAGCCGATGTCGTTCAGCTCGGGGCACCAGATCTTGTCCCAGGAGGAGAGGATCGGGGGCAGGTTGTCCTCGTTCACCCGCTCGGGGTGCAGCAGCACCAGTCCGGGGCGGAGCGGCACGATCGTGGTGTCGATGTGCAGGGAGGTGTAGAGGTTGCGGCAGGGGTGGACGGTGTACTCGGAGCCGACGGCCTCCTGGAGCCAGCGGGCCCCCAACTCGTTGCCGCCGTCGGAGACCTGGTACAGCAGGTCGGTGCCGAGCCGGATCACGTTGGCCGCGTCGAAGAGCGGTTCCAGGTTGGCCAGACGCTGACCCTCCGGCAGCTCGGGGAGGTAGGTCTCGTCGGCCAGCTTGGGCCGGGGCGCGGAGATCCAGCGGGCGCCGCGGTTGAAGTACTCGGTGAACAGGTCCTTGTAGAGGGCCTGCTTCAGGGCCCGGCCGCGCACCACCATGGGCGCGTCGATCACCAGGTCACCGACGACGAGGGCGACGTCGCGCGGCGCGTGGTCCAGGTAGCCGTCGGTCTCCCACAGGCCGGTCCGCAGCACCGCCTCCGGGTCGGCGACGGACGGACGGCGAACGGTGACGCCGAGGCCGGTGAGCGCGTCGCAGAGCGCCTGGAGCTCCTCCTCCGTCTTCTCGACGACGTCCGCGGGGTACGGACCGGAGGGGAGCGTCTCGGCGGTGAATCCGTCGCGGTAGTCCAGGGTGAGGATGGAGCGCTCGGCCCGGGGGATCCGGGCACCGACGGCCGATCCGACGATGACCTCCTCCAGCGGGTCCCACTCGTTGTGCGCGCTGACCGGGCTGCTCATTCTGCTCTCCTTCGGTGGTGGCTCTGACGGGCGGCCGGGCTGACGGGGCCGGGCCGAGGCGGTCGGGCGGTGCGGTCGGGCGGTGCCGTCACGTGGTCTTCAGCAGACGGCCGGCCGCGGGGTGGTCGAGGAGCTGGGCGCGGAGCTTCGCGAAGTTCTCCTCGGCCGAGGTGTCCTCCATCTCCAGGACGATCCAGCCCCACTTCTCGGCGCACTCGCGGAAGAAGGCGTCGCAGGCTGACTGGAGTTCGAGGAAACCGTCCTGTCCGCGGTCGCCGGTGGCGGCGCCCATGTCCTCGAGGCTGCCCAGGGAGCCCTCCTGCCGCATGCGCCACTGGAACGCCTGGTCGATCGGGCCGGTGACGACGATGCCGACGTCGGGGTCGCAGGCCCGGAAGAGCTCGACCAGCGTTTCCCGAGCCCGCTCGATCTCCTTGGTGAGGGCGGGGTCGGTGCTCAGGCGCTCGGCGATGACGAGTTCCTTGAACGCCATCTTGAGGCTGAAGCTCTCGTCGATCACATGGACACCGCGGGCGCGGTGCGGCTCGACGATCTCGTGCCGGAGCAGGATCTGACCGACCCACTCCAGCCATGCGGCCGCCAGCGGCCCGGCCGGGACGTTGGTGGTGTGGGCCGCGCTGCCGTAGCGCTTCTCCCAGCCCTGGGCGTGGAACTCGTCGTACGAGCCGGGGGCCGCCGGGCCGTCGACGCCGAGGTGCACGAGCCGCAGGGATTCGACCCAGAGCTGCCGGAGCGACTCACGGGTGTTGGGCCGCTCGGCCTCGTCGAGTTCCTTGCGCCAGCTGAGCCGCTTGACGTCGTGTCCGTGGGCTTCGAGTTCCCTGGACAGCATCTTCGTCATCGTGGTCTTGCCGGTTCCGTCGATGCCGAGCATTGCGATGTAGAGGCCGGTGTCGGCCATGGCCGGTTCCTTCCGGTCGGTCCGGTTCAACGTCAGGGTCGGGCGGAGGCCGTGCTGCCGAAGCGGGCGCCGAGGCGCTGCACGGCCTCCTCCAGCACGGGCTGCGGCTTGCAGAAGGCGAATCTCAGGGTGTTGCCGGCGGCGTCCGGGTCACGGAAGAAGTCGCCCATCGGCAGTGCGGCGACCCCGGTCTCGGTGACCAAACTTCGTGCCAGGTCCTCGATGGGGGCGCCGGCGGCCCACGGGCTCACGTCGGCGGTGATGAAGAACCCGCCGGGCGGGATCCGGGGCGTGAGGCCGAGCGAGGTCAGACCCGCGGCCAGGATGTCGCGGCGCCGGCGGTACTCCGCCCGCAGCCGGTCGTGGTAGCCGGTCTCGTCGGCCCACCGGAGGCCGGCGGCGACGCCCGCCTGGAGCGGCGTCGGCGCGGTGAAGGTGAGGTGCCGGTGGTGGTGCTGGACGAGTGCGCTGAGTTCGCGCGGCGCGTACACCCAGCCGATCCGCCAGCCGCCGACCGACAGGAGCTTGGAGGCCGAGGAACAGATGACGGTCCGTTCGCGCATCCCCGGGTATCCGGCCAGCCGGATGTGCGGCCGGTCGTAGGCGTGCTCCTCGTAGACCTCGTCGGTGACCACGACGAGGTCGTGCGCGACGGCGAGGCGGGCGATCTCCTCCGCCTCGTCGGCGGTGATCATGTGGCCGGCGGGGTTGTTGGGCGTGTTCAGCAGGATCACCCGGGTGCGGGGCGTGATCGCGGCCCGCAGGGCGGCGACGTCGAGCCGGAGCTCGCCGACGCCGTCGAGTCCCGCGAGCGGGACCGGGACCAGCGTGGCCCCCACCAGCTGGGCCAGACCGGGGTAGTTGTCGTAGAACGGTTCGATCGTGACGATCTCGGAGCCGGCCGGGACGACCGCGAGCAACGCGGCGGCCACCGCCTCGGTGCAGCCGAGTGTCACGGTGATCTCGTCCTCCGGGTCGTACCGGAGCCCGCGCCGCTCGGCCCGCAGGGCCAACTCGGCGCGCAGCAGCGGCAGTCCGGACAGGGGTTCGTACTGGGTGGCGACGGCCTGGACAGCGGGCGCCATGGCCGCGACGAGGTCCTCGGTGTCGTCCTCCGGAAAGCCCTGGGCCAGGTTGACGGCGTTGAGGCGCCGCGCCAGGGTCATGATCTCGACGTAGATGTCGGGCGGGGGCGGCGCCAGGCCGGCGCCGGTGGCTGAGTGGGACACGGCTTTCTCCCCGTCTGCGGGCGGGGCGCCCGCGATGGTCCGTCGGCGCCCGGTCGGGTCCGCGGAAGGTGTGGACGCTGCCGGCCGCGGGGCCGGGCGGACGGTCGTGTGACCGGCCCACCCGACCCCGTGGCATGCAGGCGCTACTCCGACTTGCGCTCGATCAGGTAGTCGTGCAGCACCAGCGCGTCCATACCGGTCCGGAGGAACGTGCGGATCGCGTCGGCCGGGGTGTAGACCATCGGCTCGTCATAGGTGTTGAACGAGGTGTTGACCACGACGGGGACGCCGGTGAGCTTGTGGAACTCGCTGATCAGCTGGTGGTAGCGCGGGTTGACGTCCGCCGAGACGGTCTGCATCCGGGCGGTTCCGTCGACGTGCACGATCGCGGGCACCTGGGACCGCTTCTCCTCCCGGACCGGGAGCGCGAAGGACATGAACCGGGTCGACAGCGACTCGCGCTTGAAGTCGAACCACTCGGCGGCCTCCTCCTCCAGCACCGCGGGGGCGAAGGGCCGGAAGTACTCGCGGTGCTTGACCCGGACGTTGATCAGGTCCTTGATGCCCGCCGTCCGCGGGTCGCCGACGAGCGAGCGGTTGCCGAGGGCGCGCGGTCCGACCTCGGCCGCGCCCTGGAACCATCCGATGACCAGGCCCTGCGCGACGAGTTCAGCGGCCTTCGCCGGGGCGTTCTCCAGCTTGGTCGCCACCACCGGAGCCGCGGCGATGGCGGCCTCGATCTCGGCCTCCGTGCTGACCGCGGACCCGAAGTACGGGTTCTCCATGACGAAGCGGGTGTCGAAGTCGCCGTGCTGGTTCGCCACCCACAGAGCCGCACCCAGCGCGGTGCCGCCGTCGTGGGCCAGCGGCTGGACGAACACGCCGTCGAACGGGCCCTCGTTGAGCAGCTTGCCCATGCCGACGCAGTTCAGCGCGACACCGCCGGCCAGGCAGAGGTTGGCCGAGCCGGTCTCCCGCTTCAGCCGCTCGGCGAGCGCGAAGAGGGTCTGCTCGGTCATCTCCTGGAGGGAGGCCGCGACCTCGGCGTAGCGGTAGTCGAACGGTGTACCGGGACCGCCCTGCCGGCGCGGGCCGAACAGCTCCTCCAGCGGGCCGTAGTCCTCGACCCGGAACCGGAAGGCGTCGGCGTCGACGGTGAAGCCCTCGGGGCCGACGGACACCAGCTTCGCGAAGGCCTCGCGGTACTTCTCCGGCGGGGCGAAGGCGGCCAGCGCCATCAGCTTGGGCGCGGAGTAGTCGTCGAGGCCGGTGAACTTGGCGAACTTCTCCCAGACGAAGCCGAGGGAGTCCGGGTAGGTGATGGTGTCCACCGTGGTGACGAAGCGGCCCTGTCCGTGGGCCAGCAGGGCGGTGGAGTGCTCGCCGATACCATCGATGCTGAGGATGGCGGCGTCCTCGAACGGCGAGGCGTAGTAGGTGCTCGCCGCGTGGGCCGTCTCGTGCGCCACCCAGGTCCAGCGGTCGCTGATGTCCTTCCCCAGCAGTGCCGACACGGCGGCGGGGATGGCGGCCAGCTTCTCCATCAGGAGCTTCTCGCCGTCCGGGTGGCCCCAGGAGCCGGCGGTGGTCGGCTCGTCGGTGGGCGGCCGGCGCAGGCTGGGGTCGAAGGTGCCCGCGACGTGGTCGATCTCGTCGACGGTGATCCCGGAGCGTTCGAGCACCGCGCGGATCGCCGACACCGGGATCTCGTCGACGGTCTCGATGTCGGCCGGCTTGGCGTGCTTCTTGCGGTTGAACCGCTCCTCCTCGGCGAAGGCGAGGACCTCGGAGCCGCGGACGATGACCGCCGAGGACTCGTGGTAGACGTTGTTGATGCCGAGAACCACCGGGGTGTTGTTCAACGTGCACTCCTGGTCTGATGTGACAGATGCCGTGCGTCGGACGTCGGGTCGCGACGCAGCGGACGCGGAAGGGGCCCGGCGGTGCGGGGCCTGATGGTGCGGGCCTACGGGAGGACGGCCGCCTTGACGGCCAGGCGCCGGTCCATCGCGGAGTAGGCCGCCTGGACCTCGGTCAGCGGCAATTGACGCTCGAACAGGGGGGACGGGTCGATCCGGCCTTCGGCCAGGTCGTGGAGCAGCTCCGGGATGTACCGGCGGGCGGGCGCGACACCGCCGCGGATGGAGACGTTCCGGTCGAACACGTCCAGCAGCGTCACCTGGGCTCCGGTGATCGGCAGGCCGACGTAGCTGAACACCCCGCCGTCCCGTACGGCCGCGAGCGCCGAGTCCACCGAGGACTGGGTGCCGACGCAGTCGACGGCGGTCGACGACCGGTCGCCCAGCTCGCGACGGACCAGTTCCGTCACCGCCTCCGGGTCGTCCGGCGACACCGCGACGGCGGTGGCACCGAACTTCTGGGCCAGCGCCAGGCGTTCGGCATGGTGGCCGAGGACCATGACCTGCTCCGCGCCCTGCCGCAGCGCGCACAGGACAGTGGCCAGCGCCACCGGGCCGTCACCGACGATCGCCACCGTGGAGCGCGGGCCCACCTCGCCGACGGTCACCGCGTGCAGGGCCGTCGGCAGGACGTCGGCCAGCACCAGGTACGGGAGCAGGTCCGCCGCCGAGTCGCCGGCGCTCGGCACCCGCACCAGGTTGGCGTCGGCGAACGGGACCCGGATCGCCTCGGCCTGGGCACCGCCGGGGCCGGCGTCGCCGCCCCAGAACCCGCCCTGGGCGCAGGAGGTCGGCAGGCCGTCGCGGCAGGAGGGGCAGGTGCCGTCGGAGTAGCTGAACGGTGCGACCACGCGATCGCCGGGACGGAACCGGGTGACCTCGGGGCCGACCTCCTCGACGACTCCCACGAACTCGTGCCCGAGCCGGGAGCCCGGGTCGAGCGGGTCGGTCCCGCGGTAGTACCAGAGGTCGGAGCCGCAGACCCCCGCCGCACGGATCCGGACGACCGCGTCGGTCGGGGACTCGATCCGGGGGTCCGCGACCTGTTCCACGCGGATGTCGCCGACTCCGTTGAAGACTGCCGCAAGCATGCGATCTCCCAATTTCCGTGCGCTGGCTGATGGTTGGTTCGGTGTGGGGGTGCCGCTCAGTCGGCGTCGGCGGCAGCGGCAGCGGCAGCGGCAGCGGCGATCCTGCGCTCGACGAGCCGGGTGTCCTCCTCGAAGCCGTCGAGCCAGGAGCGGAAGACCTCCGACTCGCGCTGGTGCTCGGCGATCTCCTGGCCGAGGATCTCCGCAGGGGCGAGCCAGTGGTGTTCCGAGTGCTCGTCGCTCAACGTCACGTCACCGACGGGATCCCAGCCGATGAAGGTGGTGACGTGGAAGGAGGAGCCGTCGTCCCAGAGGTGCTCCCACTCGCGGAGGAACTCGACCCGCTCCACCTGGAGGCCGGTCTCCTCCAGGCCTTCGCGCCGGGCCGCGTCAAGGGGCTCCTCTCCCGCGTGCATGCGTCCGCCTGGGTAGTCGAGGACGCCCTTGAAGAGCGGATCCTCGTCCTCCAGTCGCCGCAGCGCCAGGACCTTCCGGTCCCGGACCATGATCAGGTAGACACCGCGCTGAATCTTCATGGGATCCGTTCCTCGCATGGCAGACGACGTGCGTCTGTCCGTTCAGTGAGGCCGGCTCAGATCGCCCACGCGCTCGAAGGCGTGGTGGAGCCGGCGTAGCCACCAAGCCGCGGTCTCGTCCGACGGCCTGGGGAATCCGGGGGGCTGGTGGTGGGCCTCGGCCACCAGGAAGGGCACCTCGCCCATGACGGCGTGGAAGATGACGGCGAGGTCCATGGCCCGGCTGGACGGGCCGTCGCCGGTGAGTCGCGTCCACACGGTTTCCAGCCGTTCCCGCTCGGCGTCGCCGTCCCAGGCCGCGTTCGACAGGTACCAGATGAAGTCGAGCACGGCCGGGCCGTGGCACGCCAGGCCCCAGTCGAGCGCGACGACGTCGTGCTCGCCCAGGCCGAGGTTGGCCGGGCGGTAGTCACCGTGCAGGAGCGTGCTCGGCGCGGCTCGGTCAAGGGCCTGGAGGAGCCCGGCGGGATCGAGGGCGAGTTCCAGGACGGCGGCCGAAACGGAGGGGTCGGCAAGCTCCGCGAACGTCTCCCAGCTGCGGGTGAGCGTCTTCGGGAGGGTGTCGGTGCCCCTGAGCTCCAGGAGCGGACGGAGCGGGGAGAAGAGTCGCAGCCGGTCCGCCACGGAGCACAGCGCCTCGCTCGCGCGGACACCGGTGAACTTGCTGTGCAGGGCGTGGGCGGCGGCGAGTGCCGTCTCGCCGGCCGTTCCCGGATCGGCCGACCGGAACCGGCCGGAGTTCTCGCTGACGTCCCGCATCACGACGAGCCGACCGTCCGGCACCTGCTCCGTCGCGATCACGGGGCTGGACAGCGGTGGTGGAAGGGTAGCCAGCACCCCTTCGTCGAAGAGGATCGCCTCGCGTCCGGGGTCGTGGGTCGCCCTTGCCATCCAGTCCCGGTCCGGCCGGACGTACTTGACCACCACAGGCTCCCCGTCGGCCAGCCACGCCTGGAACAGCGACGCACCGGACAGCCCGTCATGCTGGAACTCGCTGATCGGACCGGCGAGCAGGGAGCGGACGGCACCGTCCGGGAGGACGGCCGACTCCCTGGGGCGGGCGGGATGGACGACATGGTGCTCGATCAGGCCGTCGACCACGTGCAGGGTGTGGATCTGTCGTGCCGGTCCACCGCCCGGAGACACCGAACGCTGGACGTCGACGACATATCCACCGGCCTCGGCGGTGACGGAGAAGTGTGTCTCCCGGCCTGCCCCGAGAACGATGGCCGGCCAGTTCTCCGCAGCCTCCGATATTCCCTCGAAGGATTTACCACGGCCGCTGGAGAATGTCTCCAGAACCGTCTTGTCCCGGTATCGGGACCGTAGTTCTGAGAACTTCCCCGAAGCCAGATCAGAACGCAACATGCCAATGACTTCGCCAGTCATGAAGAAATCCCCCGTTTGGATTCACCGGGCCGCGTCCCGGCCACTCCCATTGGAGGCTCAGGTGCGTTCAGACTGCCCGACTCGGTGCGCTCGGCAGGTCGCCCCGGCCGACAGCACGTGACTGCACGGTATCAACCGAGCGAACAGTGATCAACGTCTATCGGCCACACATCGCGCTTGATCGACAGTCAGAACGCCCCGCCCACTTGGAGAGTTGGCAGGTCAGTAGGCATTTCAAGGTGGGGACATTGAGTCGATCAGACCCCCGGGTGAACGGATGGGGAATCGGACACCAGTTGACCGTGCGGCTCAGTCCGGGACGAACGCTGCATAGCGGAGAAATCCGACATGGCGCCTGGTAACCCCCCTGGAGAGTGCGTGGGGCAGGTAGTAGCGGATTGACACGCGTCGGTCGCCGTGGTGCATAGTGGCCAGGACTTGATCACTCATATGCGACAGCCATTCGGGGGCGGGAAACCGTGAGTCTTGTCGTTGTCGGCGCGTCCGGAAACATCGCGCACGTCGCCCAGTCACTCAGTTCTGAGGTCGTATTCGTCCAGCGGCCCGGGTCCTTGCGACCCGAGATTCTCCGGGACGATGTCGATGAACTCTTCAGCTTCGACTACCGGGACGAGTCGGCGGCGCGCTCGTTCGCCGCGCAGGTCCTTCAGCCGCGGCGGCCGGCCGCAGTGGTGTCGGTCACCGAGGACGGTCTGGAACCGGCCGCGCTGATGTCCGGGATCCTGGGCACCCCGGCCGTACCGCTCGCCGTGGTGAGGGCGATGCGGGACAAGGCGAAGATGCGGCGCGTCCTCCTGGAGCGCGCGCCCCACCTCAGTGTGCCGTTCGCCGGCCCCGGGGACGACAAGGCCCTTGAGCGACTCTTTCCGTCGGCGTACGGAGTCATCGCGAAACCGGTCTCCGGGACGGCGAGCAGCGGCATCCTGCTGGTGCGGTCGGCGGAGGAGGCGCAGGCGCTTCCGGCACGGGACCAGTACCTGTTCGAGGCCTTCGTGCCGGGGGCCGAGTTCAGCGTGGAGTCCTTCTCCGTGGACGGTGTGCACGAGATCGTGGCCGTCGCCGAGAAGAGCACCGGCGGCGGATTCGTCGAGACCGCGCACCTGATGCCTCCCGCGGCGCTGGACGGCACGGCGCGGGTGCAGGTCGAACAGGCGACCCGGGAACTCCTCGACGCGCTCGAACTGCGGGACGGCCCCGCCCACACCGAGCTCAAGGTCCACGACGGAACGGTGCGGGTCATCGAGACCCACAACAGGCCGGGTGGCGACGGGATCGCCGACCTGGTGGCCCTCACCACGGGAATCGACTGGCGTCGCGTCAGCCTCGGGTGGCCGCTGGGCGTGCGCCCGACCCGCGGCACGGGTACGGCGGCAGCGGCCGCCAACGTCTTCTTCACCGCGCCCCCGGGCCGTGTCACCGCGATCGCGGACCGGCCGGCAACGCTCCCCGGAGCGGACCTGGCCCGCTGGGAAGTCGACGTCGTGGTCGGCGGCCGAGTGGGCGAACTGCACAGCTCCGGAGACCGGGTGGGCATGGCGACCGTCACCGGCCCGTCATCGGAGGCCTGTCGGCGGGCTGTCGCGGAACTCGGGCCCGACACCATCGTCACGACGGAGGACACCGTCCAGTGAGAACCCTGATCCTCAACCGCCACGTGCTCACCTGGGCGACCGGTGACCGGGGCGGCTATCTCCCCGCCGCGCCCGAGGACCGTTTCCTGCTCACCCGCACCTACGGCGGCGGGCTGGCCGACTACGACGCCTCGGCCTTCCCCCATCTCGCCGTGGTGGACACGTACTTCGCGGACCGCCTGGAGGCCGCGGCCCGCTGGCTGGTCGAGACCCACCGGATCCAACGGATCGTCGCCCTGCACGAGAAGGACCTGCTCCTGGCCGCCACCCTCCGGGAGAACTACGGGCTCCCTGGAGCGGACGTGGGGTCGACGCTCCGCTTCCGGGACAAGGTGCTGATGAAGGACACCCTTCGTGCCGCGGGGTACTCCGGGCTGCCGCGCTACCGCGCGCTTGAGCCCGGCGAGGAGCTCACCGCCGTGCCGTGGGAAGGCCGCACCGTGGTCAAGAGCCGCTGGGGCCTCGGGGCCGAGCAGGTGCGGATCGTTGACGACCTTGCCGCCGCGAACACCGCGGCACGGGAACTGGAGGCCGGGGGCGACCAGATCGAGGCCGAGGAGTTCGTCACCGGGGCCATGTACCACTGCGACTCGGTCGTCCGGGACGGGCGGATCCTCTTCACCGCGGTGTCCCGCTACCTCACACCTCCGGGCGCTTTCAAGCCGGGTGGTGTCAGCGGCAGTGTCGTCCTGACCGAGGGAGCGGTGCGCGAATCGCTTCTCGCCGAGAACGAACACGTACTCGGGATCCTGGCACCGGGCTCCGCGGTCACCCATGTCGAGTTCTTCCGCAGGCCCAGCGGCGAGTTGGTCTTCTGCGAGGCCGCCGCCCGGCCGCCCGGCGCCGGCATCAGCGGCCTGCTCCACACCGCGTACGGTGTCGACGTCGTGCGAGCCGCAGTCGAACTGCAGTCGGGAGTCGAGCCGACCCTGCCCGCGACGATCGCGCAGCCGCCCCATGCGACGGGCCTGATCCTGGTCTACCCCTCCGCCATCGGGGAGGACCGGTTCGCCGAGGACCTCCGGAACAGGGTCCCGGGCGTGCGCTCGTACCACTACACGCCCCCGCAGAGCCCGGGTCGGGTACGACACGCCGCGGACGTGGCCCACAAGGTCGTCCTGACCGCCGACACGGAGGCCGAGCTCGACCGTCGGCTCGCGTCAGTGCTCGACGCGGTCCGAGCGGTCGGAGCCCCGCAGACGAATGCGCCGGAAGGTAGCCATGCTGCACCGAATCGATGAGCTGCATCGCGCCAATGAGCCCGGAGGAAGTCAACTCCTGCAGCTAGTAGGCGAGTTCAGCGGAGTTGTGAACACCCATGAGTTCCCGTGCGTCTTCTCCATGCTGCCGTTCAGCACGTCGGAGCTGTTCTTCGGAGCCATCCCCGGCTCCGACGGCGATGTCGAGAGCGCCGTGGTCGCGTCCCTGCGCGAACTGACCGGAATCATCCAGGACTTGCCGGACGCGATCGGTGTCGTCTTCGTCGACCAGCCCGGCGAACCGTCGCTTGAGGACGACCTCGCCCTGGCCCGGAGCATCGTGCGCGCCGTCATGCGGCAGAACGCCCTCGACCATCCGGACCGGGTGTTCCCCGATCCGAAGGACTCCGACTGGGAGCTGTGGCTCGGCGGCGTGGGCCTGTTCCTCAACTTCAGCTCCCCCCGCCACAAGGCCAGGCGCAGCCGGAACGTGGGATCCCGGTTCACCGTCATCGCCCAGGCCAGGGAGTCCTTCGACCGGCAGGGACGAGCCGCGCCCCGCGCGCGGGAGAGCATCCGCAAGCGCCTGGCCGGCTACGACGACGTCGAAGCGCATCCCGCCCTGGGCAGCTACGGCGACCCCGACAGCCGGGAAGCGCTTCAGTTCTTCCTCGGTGACGGAACGGAGGCCATGGACGTGACCGAAGGAGAACAGTCATGAGTTCCACGGACGATCGGGATGATCGTTCACCCGCGACGGTGACCGACCGCGAAACCGCGAGGTCGCTCCGGATCGTGATCGCGGCGTCGATCCTGTCCAAGATCGCGGACTGGCAGCTGAGCGTCGTCGTCCCGCTCGCCGTGCTGTCCGAGACCGACTCGCCGGCCATCGCCCTGGCGGCCTTCGCCCTGCGGGCGCTGCCGTTCATCGCCTCCCCGCTGCTCGGCTCCCTCATCGACCGCTTCGACAAGCGGACGGTCTTCATCTGGGCGCAACTGGTCCAGTCGATCTGCATGGTGCTGGTGGCAATGATGCTCACGGACCGGGTGGCGCTGGGGGTGCTGCTCCTGCTCTCCGGCTTCGGCTCGGTGGCGGTCACGATCACCGGCCAGTTCGTGCTGATCCCCAAGCTGGTCGAGGCGGAGAAACAGGCCGTCGCCGTGGCGAAGCTGTCCTCGGCCATCGAGCTGTCGAAGGTGGGCGGGCTGCTCGTCGGCGGATTCGCGATCACGGCCCGTGGGCCGGAGTTCGCGTCCTGGGTCATCGCGGCCCTCTACGCCGCGGCCGGCCTGGTGGCGTTGATGCTGCCCCGCATCCCCTCGACCGGGGTCCGGACCGGCGTCCGTCAGGACCTGTTGATGGGACTGCGCTGGGTCGCGAAGCCGGACATCCTCTGGCTGGTCGTGACGTTGGCGGTGTCCAACCTGGCCGTGGGGGAGCTGGAGACCGTCCTGGTCACGGTGTTCGGCGAGGAGGGGGTCGACGCCCGCCTGATCTCGCTGGTCCTCGCGGCCGGACTGCTGCTCGGGGCACTCGGCGCCAGGCTGTCGCCGCACATCCTGCCGAACTGGCCGGTGGAGCGGCGAATCCTGCTGTTCCAGGCGGCGTTGCTGGTCTTCCTCGGCGTGCTGGCACTGCCCGTCCTGGCCGCCACGGTCATCGGCTACGCCGCCGTGACGGTCTGCCTCGGCGTGAGCAACGTCGCCTCCATCACCTACCGCCAGGGCACCATTCCAGTCGACATCGCGGGCCGGGTCAACGCCGCGATCCGCATGTTCATCACCGGCGCGATCCCCCTGTCGGGTCTGATCTACGCCTGGGCGACCCGATTCGACGGCTTCACGTTCTGGGTACCGGGGCTGCTGCTCTCGGCGGTCTCGCTCGCCGTATGGGCGGGCCACACCTACCGGACCGGGCGGGCGGAACCCGCTCGTCTTCCCGCGGAGAGGAACCCTTCATGACCCACACGACCAGCTGGCTGGTGCTCGACGAGATCGGCGCGAGCTTCCCCGGAGTCGGGTCGCCCACCTCACCCTCGTTCCTCGCGGTCCGCCTCGCCCCGTTCACCGGCTCGGGCGGCACCACGGAGTGGCTCCGGTACCGGGAGGTCACCGCGGACCGGGTCCTCGTGGTGAGCCGGTCCGGCGACGTGACCGAGAGCCTCTCGTGCGGGCCCGCGGACCCGATCTGGACCCATCTGCCCTTCGACCTGCGCGCGGACGCCCGGAGGTTCGAGACCGTCGGTGCGATCGGTACGGTCGGTGCGATCAGTGGTGTCGGCGCGCTCGGTGCGGTCGGTGCCGTCGGCACGGAGGGAGCCGACGCCAGGCCGAGACTGGTGCCCGTCTTCCTGGTGACCGAGCAGGTATCCGGCACGGGCACCCGGACTCACGTGTACAGCTGCTCCAGGATCCGGGAGTCCGGATTGCTGTTCTCCCGGATCTGGGCCGGGGAGACCCCGGCCGGCGCGTCACCGGTGGCTGCCGTCCGGGTGGCCTGCGCGGAGCAGCCCGTCCTGCTGCACAGGTTCACGGACGAGGTGGCCCAGACCACCCGGTTCGAGAGCGACGTCGAGATCGAGCTGAAGCTCACCCTCCGGACGGAGACCTCCCCGTGGGAGATCGCCAGTCGTCTCGCCGATGCCGTGCAGACCCGGGAGCTGCCCGGCTTCCTCCCCGACCTCGGCAACGAACTGCAGCGCTGGACCTACGAACAGGACACCTTCGAGGTCCACGACGCCGACGGCCGGAACGGCTACGCGGCGTTCATGAAGGACCCTGACGGCACGTTCGTGGTGAAGTACAAGTTCTTCGAGGAGGACGCCCTCCGCCGCACCGAGCGCTTCGACGAGGGGGTCCGGCTCGGTCCGGAGCAGTTCGCCGACTACCTCACCTCCGCCCTCCCCGGAGTACGACTGCGCCGGCTCCCGCACCTCGTCCGGACGAGGTTCGACGTCAACGTCGAGTCAGCCGTGGCCGGTCACTTCTTCGGCCTGGAGATGGACGAGGTCCGGGCCAACGGCCGGGTGATGCGCCAGCTGGAGATCGAGTACCACAAGACCCGAGACTGCCACGGCGCCGAGGCGGCGACCATCGAGCCCGAACTGAACAGGCTGGCGGACGAGGCCCAGCGGCTGCTCGACAGGTGGGGTGTGGAGGCTTCCCGCGGGTACCGCTCCAAGCTCACCTTCCTCAAGGAGGTCGCTGCCGGCTGAGCCGGGGCTTCTTCAGGGGCGGGCGGCCTGATGCGCGGCTGACCGGACGCGCCGCCTTCCGGGGACTTGGGCCGGCCGCCCCCCGCCCGGAGCCGCCCCCGGGCGGCGGGACACGGCGCCCGCACCTCTCCCTTGGCCTAGTGGCGTGTCTTGCGGATCACTGCCGGGTCCGCGACGCTCCCCCAGTCTTCGGCTGGGAGGTACCCCCAGGGCACAAGCGCACCTCGCCGCGTTGTCGTCGGTCGCCAATGGCCCCCAGCCTGGCGGCCGGGAGGTGCACCCACCGCAGTGGCTCCGCCCCCAGCCTCCGGCCGGGAGGTGCCCCCACCTCCGCCTTGCGATGCCCGCACCCCAACGCCGCAGCCTGGTCCGACAAGATCCACAAGACACGCCCTCACCGCACGGCGGTCGCAGCAGTAGCCACTGGCCGAGGTCGATCTTCGTGTCCGTGCCGGTGGCCCTCCCGCAGATGAATTTCGCTGCGGCCAGTTCTCCGCAATTCAGCCGGTCCGGCGCCACGTGCCGAACCCATCCGCCGCGACCGCCGGTCTGGCCGATCCCTTTCTCCGCCCAAGATCCGAATCCGACAGGAAGAACCACCATGATCACTGCAGGCCTCAAGCTGACGCACAGCGGCGGACTCGCACTCCTCGAGGATGACAGACTCCTGTTCCACATCGAGGTCCAGAAGCTCAACAACAATCCCCGCTACAGCCCGGTCGCCGACCTCAGCCTGGTCCCCGAGCTGCTCGCGGGTCAGGGCTTCAAGGTCTCGGACGTCGACTACTGGGCGCTCGACGGCTGGGACGGCCGGGAGGCCGGCCGGATCTCCGTGCTCGACAACGGCCGCCCGCTCGACCTGACCGTGGCGCCCTACCGCGAGAACAACGACGTGCCGAGCCTCGTCCGCCCCGGCTGTACCGGCGAAATCCCCATCGGCGGCCAGTCGGTGCGGTACGAGAGCTTCGTCCACGTGTCGAGCCACTTCGCGGCGGCTTACTGCTCCAGCCCCTTCGCCGCCCGCGGCGAGGACTCCTTCGTCCTGGTCTGGGACGGCGGCACCTTCCCCCGCCTGTACTTCGTCGACGCAGCCCGCGGCACTGTCGAGAACGGTGGCGAGGTCTTCCCGCTGATCGGCCACTCCTACGCGATGTCCGCCCAGTATTACGGCCCGTGGGCGCGCAAGAACGAGGACCGCTCCAGGGTCGTCGACGACCTGTCCGTCGCCGGCAAGCTGATGGCCTACATCGCGCTCGGCCAGCCCAAGGACGCGATCCAGGAGGCGCTGCGCGACGCCTTCCACCACAACTTCGAGGCGTCCACCGACGCCGTCGCCGAGTACCGCCGCGCCGTCACCGGCTGCGGCAGCAACGGCGAGCCCTCGCACCGGTATGTGCACAAGTACCTCAGCGACGCCGCCGAGCGCATCGGCACGCTCGGAGTCTGCGACGAGGACGTCCTCGCCAGCATGCACCAGTTCATGGAAGACCTCCTCGTCGAGCGGATCGTCGAGAAGATCCGCCGCTGGAAGGGTGACGGCCCCTGGAACCTCGCCTTCGCCGGCGGCTGCGCGCTGAACATCAAGTGGAACAGCGCGCTGCGCGCCCACCCGCTCTTCAACGACGTCTGGGTGCCACCGTTCCCCGACGACTCGGGCTCCGCCATCGGCACCGCCTGCGCCGCGTACGCGCACATGAATGGCGTCTCCGCCGTCCAGTGGCACGCCCGCACCGGGCCGGCCCTCGTCCCGACCCCCACTGCCCCGGCCGGGTGGACCTCGCGCGAGTGCACCGTCGAGGAGGTCGCCGAGATCCTGCACGAGACCGGCAAGCCGCTGGTCTTCCTGCGTGGGAACGCGGAGCTCGGCCCGCGCGCGCTCGGCGCGCGCAGCATCATCGCCGCGGCCACCGACACCAAGACGAAGGACGTGCTGAACGAGATCAAGGACCGGGAGTACTACCGGCCGGTGGCCCCGATCTGCCTCGTCGAGCACGCCGAGGAGATCTTCAACCCCGGTACCCCGGACCCGTACATGCTCTTCGACCACGACGTCCGGCCGGACTGGGTCGAGCGCATCCCCGCGGTCATCCACCTGGACGGTACCGCCCGCCTGCAGACCGTCAGTGTCGACGAGGACCCGGTCCTCACCGACCTGCTGCGCGCCTACCACGCGCTCAGCGGCGTCCCGGTGCTGTGCAACACCAGCGCCAACCTGAACGGCAGGAGCTTCTTCCCGGACGCCGCCTCGGCCATGAAGTGGGGCCGGACCGACCACGTGTGGGCAGACGGGATCCTCTACAGCAAGATCTGACCGGCACCGGCCGCTCGGCCGCGAGATCATCCCCACCGGCCGGGGAGCCCGATAGTCCCCCACCTCCCGATGGCCGGCGAGGGCACGATGCCCCGCCGGCCATCAGTGTTTGCGCTGTTCAGGACCGCGTCACCGTCAGTCGGAAGCGGAGCGGCGAAAGTGCGCCCGGCCGCCCCGCGCAGTACGCGGCCACGGCCTCGGCCGTGAGCGGCTCGGCGCCCTCCAGCTCGTGGGAACGGTACGCCGGGTTGACGGTGACCAGGATCGCGCCGAGCCTGGCGGTGGCATACCGGGTGAGCGTCCACTCCGCGCGGTCGGGGGCCCAGATGCCGACCCGGTCGCCCTTGGCGGTCCCGAGGTCCAGCAGGCCGAGGGCCGGCGCGTCGACGCCGGCGGCGAGTTCGGCGGGCGTCCGGCGGCGGGCGGTGGGGCGGTCGACCAGGGCGTCCCGTTCGGGGAAGGCGCGCACCGCCCGGTCGGGGTTCTCCCCGATGGTGTCGCCCAGCAGCGGGACGTCCGCGGTCCCCAACGAGTAGCTCCGTGAGGACTTCCAGCGGGCCCGGAATGGTGAACTCCATCATGCCTCCGATGTCGGCCGGACATTTCCTCGAACCCAGGAATATCCGGGCTTCCGGCGGGGCCTCAAGAGGAATCCGGACAAGGTGGCAGCGCCGCATTTCCCAGGTGGCACCTGCGCATTTCCAGATCGGCCAGCCGAATTGTCCCGAGGGAAACACCCCCCGCCGATCGACCCCCGCCGATCGGCCGGTCATTCGTCAAGTTCTGTTAGAGTGAGGCCGGTTGGACCATCAGGACTCGCCGCCGCCAGACACGCAAGGAGAAGGACGTGCCCCGAAAGATCCGCGTTGCTCCGGTTATCCGTACGAAGACCGAAGAACTAGGGGAACTCCGTCTTGTCAAGCGTGAACATCGGAATCCTGGCGCATGTCGACGCCGGTAAGACCAGCCTGACCGAGCGACTGCTGCACACCGCCGGCGTCATCGACCGCGTCGGCAGCGTCGACCGCGGTGACACCCAGACCGACTCGCACGAACTCGAACGCCAGCGCGGCATCACCATCCGTTCCGCGGTGGTGTCCTTCACCGTCGGCGACGTGAAGGTCAATCTCATCGACACTCCCGGCCACCCGGACTTCATCTCCGAGGTGGAACGGGCCCTCGGCGTGCTCGACGGCGTGGTGCTCGTCGTCTCGGCCGTGGAAGGGGTGCAGGCGCAGACCCGGCTGCTGATGCGCACGCTGGTCAGGATGCGCATGCCGGTGATCCTCTTCGTCAACAAGATCGACCGCATGGGCGCCCGGTACGCCGACCTGCTGGACGAGATCCGCTCCGAGCTCTCGGCCACCGTCGTGCCGCTGACCAGGGTCGAAGGGCTCGGCACGCCCGAGGCACGCGCGATCACCCGGACCATGGGGCCGGACGATCCGGAGTTCGCCTCCGAACTGGCCGACATCCTGGCCGAGCACGGCGACGACTTCCTGGTCCGCTACCTCGACGACGAGGCGTCCCTGAGCGTTCGGGACTACACCGAGGAACTGGCCCGGCAGGCCCGCCAGGCCCACGTCTACCCGGTGTTCTTCGGCTCGGCCGTGGCCGACGCCGGCATCGGCGCACTCGTCGACGGGATCACCAGGCTGTTTCCGGTCGATCACGGCGGCGCCGACGGCACGCTCCACGGCACCGTGTTCAAGATCGAACGCGGCTGGGCGGGCGAGAAGGTCGCCTACGTGCGACTGCGGACGGGCACGCTCGGGCCACGGTCGAAGGTGTCCGTCTTTCGGAGCGACCAGCACGGCGCGGTCGTCGAACTGCCCGGCCGGACCACCGTGGTCGAGGTATTCGACCGGGGCTCCGCGGTGGTGGAGGAGCAGGCCCGGGCGGGTGACATCGCCAAGGTCTGGGGGCTCAAGGGCATCCGGATCGGCGACCGGCTCGGCTCCCACGAGGGGCTGGACGGCGAGCACCTGTTCGCGCCGCCGAGCCTGGAGACCGTGGTCCGGCCGGCCCGGCCCGGTGCGATGCCCGAACTCTACGACGCGCTGTTGCAGTTGGCCGATCAGGATCCGTTCATCAACGTCCGCAAGGACGACGAGGAACAGGAGATCTCCGTCTCGCTCTACGGCGAGGTGCAGAAGGAGGTCATCGCGGCGACCCTCGCCGACGACTACAAGCTGGACGTGGTGTTCGAGGGCACTCGGATCATCTGCGTCGAACGCCCGATCGGGGTCGGCGAGTCGGTGGAGGAGATCGACTACCGGAGCAAGACCTTCTTCTGGGCCACGATCGGCCTGCGGGTCGAACCCGGGGAGCCGGGCTCGGGGGTCGTCTTCCGCCGGTCGGTGGAGCTCGGCTCGCTGCCGCACGCCTTCCACAAGGCCGTCGAGGAGGCCGCCCGGGCGACCCTGCGGCAGGGGCTGAACGGCTGGGAGGTGCTGGACATCCTGGTGACGCTGACCCACTCCGGGTTCGCCAGCCCGGTCAGTGCGGCGGGTGACTTCCGCAAGCTCACCCCGCTGGTGCTGATGAACGCGCTCAAGCAGGCGGGCACGCAGGTCTTCGAGCCGGTCAACCGGTTCGAGCTGGAGGTGCCGGCCGAGAGTGTCAGCACCGTCCTGCTGAACCTGGTGGAGTGCGGTGCGACCCCGGAGACGACCCGGGGGCAGGGCAGCAGCTGCCTGGTGGAGGGGACCGTTCCGGCCCGCACCGTGCAGGAGTTCGAGCAGCGGCTGCCGGGGCTGAGCCAGGGCGAGGGTGTGCTGGTGACACGGTTCCACAGCTTCCAGCCGGCCGTCGGCCCGGTGCCGAGCCGGCGCCGCACCGACCTCAACCCGGCGGACCGCAAGGAGTACATGCTGCGGGCGTTCGGCCGGATCTGACGGGACGCCACAAGGGCCCGACCACGGCTCCGGTGGTCGGGCCCTCGGCCGTCACGGCGGCGGTGTCCGTACTGACCGCGGCACCAGGACGGCCCGCCCCGATCGGGGCGGGCCGTCGGCGTTCGAGCGGGTCAGAGGCCGAGGATCCGGACGGCCAGCTCGCGCATCTCGACCTTGCGGATCTTGCCGGTGACCGTCATCGGGAACTCCTCGACCACGTGCACGTAGCGCGGGACCTTGAAGTGGGCCAGCCGCCCGGCGCAGTACGCGGCCACGGCCTCGGCCGTGAGCGGCTCGGCGCCATCGCGCATCCGGATCCAGGCCATCAGCTCCTCCCCGTACTTGGCGTCGGGGACACCGATCACCTGCACGTCGAGGACGTCCGGGTGGGTGTGGAGGAACTCCTCGATCTCGCGCGGGTAGAGGTTCTCCCCGCCGCGGATCACCATGTCCTTGATCCGCCCGGTGATGGCGAGGTAGCCCTCCTCGTCCATCACCGCGAGGTCGCCGGTGTGCATCCAGCCGGCCGCGTCCACGGCCTCGGCGGTGCGCTCGGGCTCGGCCCAGTAGCCGAGCATGACGGAGTAGCCACGGGTGCACAGCTCGCCGGGTTCGCCGCGCGGGACGGTACGGCCGGTGGCCGGGTCGACGACCTTGACCTCCAGGTGGGGGCCGACCCGGCCGACGGTGGAGACCCGGCGCTCGACCGGGTCGTCGGTGCGGGTCTGGGTGGAGACCGGTGAGGTCTCGGTCATGCCGTAGCAGATGGAGACCTCGGACATGCCCATCCGCTCGATGACCTCCTTCATCACCTCGGCCGGGCAGGGCGAGCCGGCCATGATGCCGGTGCGCAGGCTGCCGAGGTCGTGGCGGGCGAAGTCCGGGTCGGCGAGTTCGGCGATGAACATGGTCGGCACGCCGTACAGCGAGGTGCAGCGCTCGGCGGCGACGGCGGCCAGGGTGGCGCCGGGCTCGAAGGACGGGGCGGGGATGACCACGCAGGCGCCGTGCGAGGTGGCCGCGAGATTGCCCATGACCATGCCGAAGCAGTGGTAGAAGGGCACCGGGACGCAGATCCGGTCCTGCTCGGTGTAGTCGAGCAACTCGCCGACGAAGTACCCGTTGTTGAGGATGTTGCGGTGTGACAGGGTCGCGCCCTTGGGGAAGCCGGTGGTGCCCGAGGTGTACTGGATGTTGATCGGGTCGTCCGGGGCCAACTCCCGCTGCCGGGCGGCCAGCCGGGCGGGGTCGGCGGCGCGGCCGACCGCCAGGACGTCGTCCCAGGCGGGGCTGCCGAGCAGCAGGACGCGCTGCAACTCCGCGCAGCGCGGCCGGACTTCCTCGATCATCCCGGCGTAGTCCGAGGTCTTGAAGCGCTCGGCGGCGACCAGCAGCCGGATCCCGGCCTGGTTCAGCACGTACTCCAGCTCGTGGGAACGGTACGCCGGGTTGACGGTGACCAGGATCGCGCCGAGCTTGGCGGTGGCGTACTGGGTGAGCGTCCACTCCGCGCAGTTGGGGGCCCAGATGCCGACCCGGTCGCCCTTGGCGATCCCGAGGTCCAGCAGGCCGAGGGCCAGCGCGTCGACGTCGGCGGCGAGCTGGGCGTACGTCCAGCGGCGGGCGGTGGGGCGGTCGACCAGGGCGTCGCGGTCGGGGAAGGCGCGCACCGCGCGGTCGAGGTTCTCCCCGATGGTGTCGCCCAGCAGTGGGACGTCCGCGGTTCCGGAGGCGTGGCTGCGCTGGGCGGGCGGTGTCGGCACGGGCTGGCTCCTGGGTGCGACGGTGCGGGACAGGGATCCATGCTCGCGGTCCCGGGCCCGCGCCGCCACCCCCGAACGGGGGTACCGACACGGCGCCGGGGCCGCCCGTCGGATCGACGGACGGCCCCGGCGCGCGGGTCAGGCGTTGATGCAGGTGTTGCCGAAGGCCGGGTTCAGGATGGAGATGATCCCGATCGAGTTGCCGCAGACATTGGCCTCGAGGTTGATCGGGATCTGGATCTGGTTGCCGGAGAGCACACCCGGCGAGCCGAAGGCGACACCGTTGGCGGTGGCACTGCCGGCCGCGGCCGTGCCGGCACCGGCGAGCACGGCCGCCGCGGCGAGCGCGGTGGCGGCGAGGGTGGTGCGAATACGCATTGCGTCACTCCTTGTGAGGGTGGCGAACTTCCGTGTGACGATCACACTCGCACCGATCGAACTCGACGGCAGGCCGGGAGCGGCCGGATTGGTCATTCGGAGGGCGTGTCGCCCTCCGACTCCCCCGGCGCCGGGCTCCGCTCCGGCCCCGGGGATCCGGCCACACTCAGTGATTCCAGCAGCTCCCGGGCCGGTTCCAGCCCCGGTTCGGCCGCCACTGCGCGGTGCAGCAGTCCGAGCGCGAGCGGCCCGTCCCCGGCGGCCAGGGCGTCCAGCGCCCGGTTGTAGTCGATCCGAGCGGCGTAACGCAGCCGGAACAGCACGCTCAGGTCCTCCCGGCAGGACGGGCAGCCCAGCGACTGCCAGTCCGCCGGCACCTTGCACAGCGGGCAGATCACCTCGGGGAGCGTCTCGGTGGTCATCGCGGACCCGCCTCCTCCGGACGGACCGGGCCGAGCGACTCGGCGGCCGGCTCGCTGCCCAGCTCCCGCTGCGCCTGCGCGTACAGGGCCAGAAGGTTCGACATGTGGGTGTTGACCGCCTCCATGTTGGGCGCCTCCACCGCCTCGTCCAGCCCGCGCAGCTCCGCCATGATCCGCTGGGCCAGGGCCGGCGAGATCATGTTCTGGCTGACGTACACGTTGCACATGGTGAGCATCCGGAAGGTGTGGCCGAGCGCGTCGCACAGCTCGTCCGCCTTCTGGGCCGCGCGCATCGCGCCCTCCCAGTCGGCCGCCTCCCGGCGCAGCCGCAGCTCGGCGGCCACCGAGCGCAGCCGGTCGAGGTCGCTCGGGTCCAGGTGCTTCTCGCAGTAGTGGATGAACAGGCTCAGGTACGCCTCCGAGCCGCGCACCCAGCGCTGGGCCTTGAGCTGGCGCTGCGCCCGCTCCAGCGCCTCGTCCACCGACTGGCCGCGGGTCTGGCCGGCCGCCAGGTCGTCCAGGGCGTCCATCAGCCGCTGGGCCTCGCGCATCTCGGCCTCGGTCAGCTCGCCGCCCCAGCGGTCGGTGAAGGTCTCGATCTGCCGCTGCTGCTCCTCGACCTGCACCTTCAGCTCGGGGTCGAGGGTGACCCGCTCCAGCTTGACGGTCTTCTCGCCGCCGCCCTGGATCCGGACCGACAGCGTGATGGTGCGGTCCCGGTCCAGGCCGAAGGCGACCTCCACGCCGGTCCGGCCGCCGAGGCCCTCCGGCAGCCGCAGGGTGAGGTGGCCGATCAGCTCGTTCTGCTGGGCGATCTCGTGCTCGCCCTCGTAGACCGCGATCTCCAGCCGCTGGCGGCCGCTGCCGGAGACCACGAACTCCCGGCTGACCGGTGAACTGGTCGGGTAGCTGGTGTTCTTGGGGATGATGACGGCCAGCCGGCCGTCGTTGAGCTCGATCCCGAGGTTCTTCGGGGTGATGTCGAAGGGGTTGGTGACCTGCATCAACTCCCCGCAGCCGGCGCAGACTTCACTGCCGGGCGGGTTGACGACCGAGCAGGAGGCGCAGCGCAGGCCGACGTCCTCGGCGGCGGTGGAGGCCACCCTGGTGTTGCCCGGGGCGGCGGAGTTGAGCGCCTCGCCGCACAACTCGCAGGCGGTGACGCCGGGGGCGGCCGGGGTGCCGCACTGCGGGCAGTTGTCGCCGCGCAGCGCGGTGGTGGCCTGGGACTGCCTGGGGATGGTCGTCCCCGTCCCGCCGGCGCCTGAACCGGCCAGGGACTGGCCGCACTTGGTGCAGTCGGCGGCCGCCGCGTCCACCGGGACGTGGCAGGTCGGGCAGGACACCCGGTCGCCGCCGAGCAGGGAGGTCGCGCAGTTGGCGCAGTTGGAGGCCGAGAGGTCCCCGGGGGCCCGGCACTCGGGGCACTCCACCTCGCCGACCAGGGCGGACTGCACGGCCGCGCCGAGCGCCACGCACTGCATCGGGTTGACACCGCGCTTGATCCGGCGGGTGCCGAACACCTCGCCGAGCCGCCGCTCCACCAGCGGGATCGCGGTCGAGCCGCCGACCAGCACCACCTCGTCGATGTCCCCGACGGTCAGGTTGGCCTGCATGATGGCCTTGTGGGTCAGCTCGATGGTCCGCTCGATCTGGGCCTCGATCAGCTCCTCGAAGCGGGCCCGGTCGAACTCCGTCTCCAGCACCAGCTGTCCGGCACCCAGGCCGGGGAGGATGACCTCGGAGGCCTGCTGATTGGAGAGCTCGATCTTGACCGTCTCGGCGGTGGAGGCGATCTTCGGGCGGTCCCGCAGGTCGGGCTGGTAGTCGGAGCCGTACTCCTCGCGGATGTCCTCCAGCAGGGCGCTGGTGATCGCGCGGTCGAAGTCGTCGCCGCCCAGCAGGTTGTCGCCCTCGATGCCGAGCACCGAGACCGAACCGGGCACCAGCAGCAGGATGGAGATGTCGAAGGTGCCGCCGCCGAGGTCGTACACCAGCACGGTGCGGCCCTCGTCGCCGGCCTCGGTGGTGAGCCCGTACGCGAGCGAGGCGGCGGTCGGCTCGTTGATGATCCGCAGCACGTGCAGGCCGGCCATCCGGCCCGCCTCCTGGGTGGCCGCGACCTGCCGCTCGCCGAAGTACGCGGGGACGGTGATGACGGCCCGGTGGAAGGGCTCGCCGATGCGCTGCTCGGCGTCCTCCTTGAGCCGGTGCAGGATGATCGCGGAGATCTCGATCGGGGTGTAGGAGCGACCGTTGAACCAGACGTTGACGTCGCCGTCGGTGCCCGCGGTGACCTTGTAGTCGATGTCCTTGAGTGCCGCCTGCACCTGCGGGTCCTTGAACTTGCGGCCCATGAAGCGCTTGACCGAGCGGATCACGTTGGCGCCGTCGATGGCGATCCGGCTGCGCGCGGTCGAGCCGACCAGCAGCTCGCCCTTGCGGCCGCTGCCGACCACGGAGGGCGTGGCCTCCTGGTTCTGCCGGTTGAAGATGATCTCCGGCGCGCCCCGGCGCAGGTGGGCCACCACGGAGTTGGTGGTGCCCAGGTCGATGCCGAGTGTGCGGTACATGTCGTTCCCCTCTTGCCCCTCGTGGTCCTGGCTACTTCTTGCGCTTGGCCCGCTTGGCCGGCCGGCCCGCCGCCGCCGTCTTGGCCGCTCGACGGGCCCGGGGCGGGACCGGCCTGGCCGGGGCCTCGCCGGCGACGGCCTCGGTCGCGGGGGCCTCCGGGTGCCCCGGTTCCCCGGGCCCCGCGGGGTCCTCGGGCTTCTCGGCTTCCTCGGCTTCCTCGGCCTGTGCCGGCCCCCCGACCGGCTCCTCGACCGGCTCCTCGACCGGCGCCGCGGCCGGCCCCCCGACCGACGCCGCGAGCGGCTCCGCTTCAGCGGGCTCCGCGTACCCGTACACCCCGAGCCGCGGGTCCTCGACCGGCGGCAGCGCCGACTCCGGTGCGGCGACCACCACCTGGGCCCGGCGCAGCACCTCCTGCTCCCAGAAGAACCCGGTCACCACCGTCTGCAGCACCGTCTCCGGAGCCACCCCCGGCCGTACCTCGGTGCCGACGATCTCGGTCAGCGCCGGGTCCGCCGCCAGCCCGTCCAGCCGCATCGGCCGCACCCCGGCCTTGGCGAGCCGGCCGAGCAGCCGCCGCCGGGTGGCCTCCAGCCCGGCGCCGCGACCGTGGGCGACCAGCTCGCGGTCCAGACCGAGGGCGGCGAGTGCGTCGTCCACGTCGACCAGGACGCCCAGCAGTTCGCGCTGCGCGGCCCGGGCCTGCTGCTTCTGCTCTGTCAGCTTGTTGCCCAACAGTGATGCCCGGAAGAGCAGTTGGGTGAACTTGGCCTCCAGGTCGACGGACTCGACGCCCGACGGGACCTCCAGCCGCTGGTGGCCGGTGAGCGGGGATGCGGTCGGTGCGTCGGTCATTCCGGGACCTCGATCTGCGGCAGCACGGACAGGTCGGCCGCGTAGCGGGTGGGGACGGGCGGTTCGGGGTCGGCACCGCCGGGTGCGGGTTCGGCGAAGTCGGCGGCGGCCTCGGCCCGGTGGAGGGCCAACAGGTCGGGGGCCGGCGGCAGGCCGGGGCGCTCGATCACCAGCAGCGGTTCGGCGAGCGCGGGGGCGAGCAGCCCGGCGGCCTGGTCGACCGGCTCGGGCGGCAGCGGCTGTTGGAGGTCGACCTCCAGGCGTCGGTCCGGGTTGCGCAGCAGGGCGGCGGCGTCCTGGATCTGCTGGCGGCTGTAGCGGCCCGCCTTCAGCGCCTTCCCGACCGAGAGGTTGATCTCGCGCACCCCGGCCGTGAGCGGGATGCCCAGGACCTCGTACGGCGACGGTTCGTGCAGTGGCATGGCGGGCGGTCTCTCTCCTCACGGCTCAAGCGGATCGGAACTACCGGCTCACGGACCGGAATCGGGACGGGACGACGGCCGGGCGCGCGCACGTGCTACGACGACGACGGCCGCCCGGTGGTTGCCGGTCAGCGGCGGTTGAGGTTGTTGATGCGTGTCGCCAGGGCGCGCAGTTCGCGGTCGTCGGGGTTGTGCTGGAGGGCCATGGCGATCGCCCCCTGGGCTTCGTAGTAGCGGCCGTCGTTGGCCTGGGCGACGGCGAGGGAGCTGAGGACGATGCCGAGTTCGTTGTGGATCTTGGCCTTGTCCTCCGGCGAGGCGGCCAGCTCCAGCGCCTCCTTCAGCAGCCCGGTCGCCTCCAGGTACCGGCGGCGTTCGAAGAGGCCGATCGCCTCGCCGCGCCAGACGCTGACCATCAGCCGGCGGATGTCGGGCGAGTTGTCGTAGGACTTGGCCTTCTGGAGCATGGCGGCCTGGGCGAGGAACGGTTCGTCCTGCATGTGGTCGATGACGTGGTTGGCGAGCATCACCGAGATCCGGCGGGTCGCCTCGGTGCCGGCCCGGGTGTAGTCGCCCTCCCAGTCCGGGTCGATGTCCAGGGCCGAGGCCATCCGCCGGATGGCGGTGTTGCTGTCGTCGGCGAAGGCGGCCGAGCGGGCGAGCTGGCGCAGCACGAAGGCCAGGCCCCGCCGGTTCTCCGGGTCGTCGTCGAGGTCGATCAGCTGCTGCCACATCTCGACGGCTTCCAGCAGCTCCGCTTCGGAGGCGTCGACGCGGCTGAGCTGGCCGGCCCGGTTGCCGAGGGCGGCCCGCAGGAAGTGCCGGGCGGTCGGGTCGCCGGGGGCGAGTTCCTGGCTCTTGGCCAGCAGCGCGAGGGCGCGCGGGTAGTCCTTCTCCTCGTTGTTGATCTTGCGGGCCCACTGGGCGTAGGTCGCGCCGAGGTCGCCCCGCACCTCCGGGTCGTCCGGGGCCAACTCGAAGGCCTTCTCCAGCAGTTCGGCCGCGCCCTGCTGGTCGTCCACGGTGCTCTTCAGCAGGGCGCGGGCGGCCCGGACACCGGACTCGGCGGCGATCCGGGCCACGTCGGCGGGCAGCACCACGCCGGGGACGGCACCGGCCCGGGCGAGGCAGTCCAGCGCCTCGCGCCAGTCCTGGTTGCGGTGGTGCTCGCGGGCCTGGCTGACCAGGGACGCGCCGAGCAGCGAATGCCAGGCCGCGCCGCGCGCGCCCTCGGCGACCGCGTCCAGCGCAGCGACGGCGGCCGCCTGCCGGCCCTGGAGGTGCAGGTACTGCTGCGGCCCGAGCGCGCCGAACAGGCTGAGGGCCCGGCCCAGCGCGGGCGTGCCGGGGCCCGCGGCCCGCCGCCAGGCCCCGACGGCCTGCTGGTAGGCCTCGCCCCAGCCGGCGGTCTCGGGCGCGGCGCGCAGCAGCCCGTCCAGGGTGGGGCCGACCACCAGGCGGCGCGCGGGGCGGCCGGGCAGGGTGATCCGGACGTCCTCCTGGGCGAAGGCGTCCGCGGCCTGGGCCTCCATGCCCAGGCGCAGCGTCCAGGCGGTGGTCTCGTCGCCGGTGCGCCCGGCGGCGCGGTCGACGGCGCGCAGGTCGTCGCGCAGGCTGTCGATGACCGCGGCGCGGGCGGCGGCCGTGCGCTGGGGGTCGGCCTCGCGGCCGGTGATCCGGGCGGTCTCGGCCCACAGCTCCTCGCCGTGCAGGGCGGCGACCAGGCAGCCGAGCGTCCAGGCCCAGACCTGCTCGTCGGGACCGTCGGGGCCGTCCGGTCCGCCGGCCGTCTCGCTCTCGCTGGAGGCGGAGGCAGAGGCGGAGGCGAAGCGGTAGCCGGCCAGGCCGACGGCGTGCAGCAGCCGGGGGTGGGCCGGGTCCTTGAGCAGCAGCTCGCGGTAGCCCCGGTAGGCCTCGCCGTGACGGCCCTCGACGGTGTGCTGGTGGGCCTCGTGCTCGCCGAGCAGCACCAGCGCGGCGGCCGCCTGGGGGTGGCCGGGGGCGAGGGCCAGGGCCTGGCGCAGGTCGCCGGCCGCCCGTCCGGGCTGATCGGCGGCGAGGGCGGCGCCGGCCCGGCGGACCAGGACGGCGGACCGGACGGTGCCGGCGTCCTCCGGCAGGTCGGCCAAGGCCTCGTCGAGGCGGCCGAGTTCGGCGCGCAGCAGGGCGAGGTCGAGCCGTACGGGTGCGGCGTCGTCGTCGCCGAGTGCGTCGGCCCAGGCCGCCAGGACGGGTTCGGCCTGTTCGGGGGTACCGGCCCGGCGGGCGCAGTCCAGGACGGCGCGCAGTGCGGGGCCGGCGCAGCGTATGCAGCGCGGCGAGCCGGCCTCGGCGGGGGCGTGCAGG
>NZ_MECK01000402.1 GCF_014596465.1 Streptomyces sp. CBMA123
GCCGTCGGCGCAGACCCCGTCGGCGCAGGCCCCGTCGGCGCAGGCCCCGCACCCGCAGGCCCCGGCAGCGCAGACCCCGGCGGAACGGTCTTGACCCCGCACCCGCCCGGCCCGCCGAACCGGCCCCCGGCCCCTGGCGTCGAGCTGCGGACCGGCACGGCCCGCGCCTTCGGCACCTTCGGCGAACTGCTCCAGGGCGCCCTGCCCGACGGCCCGGAGTTCCTGGTGACACTGCCGGTCGACCGCTGGGCGCGGGCCCGCTTCCGGCTGGACCCGGACGGCCCGCTGCGGGTGTTCCCCGCGGACAAGACCAAGACCCGGCGGGTGGCCGAGGCGATGCTCGCCGCCATTGGCCGGCCGGCCGGCGGGGTGCTGGTGCTGGACGGCGACCTGCCGGTGGGCAAGGGCATGGCCAGTTCCTCGGCCGACCTGGTGGCCACGGTCCGGGCGGTCGGCGCCGCGCTGGGCCTGGACACCTCGCCGGCCGCGGTGGAGCGCTGGCTGCGCCCGATCGAGCCGACCGACGGGGTGATGCACCCCGGGGTGGTGGCCTTCGAGCACCGTGAGGTGCGGCTGCGCGAGCGCCTGGGCGGCCTCCCGGCGGCGACGGTGGTGGCGGTGGACGAGGGCGGTCTGCTGGACACGGTGGCGTTCAACCGGGTGCCGAAGGCGTACTCCCCGGCGCAGCGCGCCGAGTACGCGGAGCTGCTGGCGGAGCTGGCGGCGGCGGTGCGGGCGGGGGACCTCGCCCGGGTGGGTGCGGTGGCGACCCGCAGCGCGGTGCTGAACCAGCGGCTGGCGCCCAAGCGGAACCTGGACGCGATGCTGGCGATCGCCGCGCGGGTCGGCGCCGAGGGGGTGGTGTGCGCGCACAGCGGCACCCTGCTGGGCGTCCTGCTGGACGGGACGGCCGCGGACCACGGGCCCCGGCTGGCGGCCGCCCTGGCGGCCTGTTCGACCCTGCCCGGCACCGCCACCACGGTCCGGGCCCTCACCCTTCAGGACATGGAGCTCGCTCATGCGGCATGAATCGATCGTCGACGCCATCGGCCACACGCCCCTGGTCCGGCTGCGGGTGCCCGCGCCGGAGGGTGTCGAGGTCTACGCCAAGCTGGAGCTGGCGAACGCCTTCGCGATGAAGGACCGGGTGGCCCGGCAGGTGGTCACCGAGGCCCGGCGCAGCGGGGCGTTGAAGCCCGGGGCGCCGATCGTGGAGAGCTCCTCGGGGACGATGGCGCTGGGCCTGGCGCTGGTCGGCACCCATCTGGGCCACCCGGTGCACATCGTCACCGATCCGCGGATCGACCCGGTCACCCTGGCCAAGCTGCGCACCCTGGGCTGCGAGGTGCACGTGGTGTCGGCGATGGGCGAGCAGGGCTGGCAGTCGGCCCGGCTGGACCTGCTGGCCGAGCTGATGACCGGGCTGCCGGGCGCGTTCTGGCCGCGGCAGTACTCCAATCCGCAGAACCCGGCGGCGTACCGGGGCCTGGCGCAGGAGCTGGTCGCCGACCTCGGGACGGTGGACGTGGTGGTGGGCTCGGTGGGCAGCGGCGGTTCGCTGTGCGGGACGTCCCGGGCGCTGCTGGAACGTTTCCCCGAGCTGAAGGTGGTCGGGGTGGACGCCGTCGGCAGTGTGCTGTTCGGCCAGCCCGACGTGCCGACCCGGCGCCAGGGCGGCCTCGGCAACAGCCTCCACCCGGACAACATCGACTACCGGCTGATCGACGAGGTGCACTGGCTCTCCGACGACGAGGCCTTCGCCGCGACCCGGGCGCTGGCCCGGGAGCAGAAGATCTTCGCCGGCAACACCTCCGGCTCGGTCTACCGGGTGCTGACCCACCTGGCGGCGCACGCCGCGCCCGGCACCCGGCTGGTCGGCATCATGCCGGATCGCGGCGACCGCTACGTGGACACCGTGTACGCGGCGCACGCCGACCTCACCGGGGACGCCCTGGTCGCGACCGAGCCCGCCCCGGTGCGCTACGGCGAGCTGGTCCACAGCTGGTCCTACGCGGAGATCTCCCGCCGGGAGCGCCCGCTGCTGCTGTTCGTGGAGTCCAACACCACCGGCACCGGCATGCTCGCGCTGACCACCGCGGTACGGCTGGGCCTGGAGCCGGTGCTGTTCGTGGTGGACCCCTCCCGCTACCAGGGGCTGGCCGGGACCGGCGCCCGGGTGGTGGTCTGCGACACCGACGACCCCGAGCTGCTGCGCAAGGCCGCCGAGGAGGCGGCCGACGGCCGCGAGGTGGCGGGCGTGACGACCACCAGCGAGTACTACCTGGTCCAGGCGGCGGCGCTGGCCGAGGAGTTGGGCGTGCCGGCCAACCCGGCGGCGGCACTGGCGGCCTGCCGGGACAAGTCGGCGACCCGGCGCACCCTGTCGGCGCACGGGGTGCGCCAGCCCCGCTTCGCCGAGGTCCGCGACCCGGCCGAGGTCGCGGCGGCGGTCGCCGCGGTGGGCCTGCCCTGCGTGGTCAAGCCGGTCGACGAGTCCGGCTCGCACGAGGTGCTGTGGTGCGAGGACGTCGCCACCGCCACCGAGCAGGCCCGCAGGCTGCTGGCGGTCACCCGCAATGTGCGCGGCCAGGCCAGCGCCCGGACGGTGCTGGTCGAGGAGTACCTGACCGGCCCGGAGTTCAGCGCCGAGATGTTCCTGACGGACGGCGAGGCGGTCTGCGTCGGCATCACCCAGCGCACCGTCAGCGAACTGCCGTACTTCGTCGAGACCGGGCACCTGTTCCCGGCCGTCCTGCCCGAGGAGACGGCGGCGGCGATGGCCGACACCGCCCGGCGCGCCCTCGCGGCGGTCGGGCTGGAGCGCGGCCCGGCGCACGTCGAACTGCGGCTGACCGCCGACGGGCCGGCCGTCATCGAGATCAACGCCCGGCTGGCCGGCGGCATGATCCCGGAGCTGATCCGGCCCGCGACCGGCATCGACCTGCTGGACCAGCAGATCCGCGCCGCCGCCGGCCTGCCGCTCAACCTGGCCCCGGAGCGCGCCCGCTCCGCCGGGATCCGCTTCCTGCTCGCCGCCGAGGAGGGCCGGCTGGCCGCCGTCGAGGGCGTCGGGAGGGCGGGCGCGGTCGCCGGGGTGGAGCGGGTCACCGTGACGGCGGCGGTCGGGCGCCCGGTGCGGCCGGTGCGGGAGTCGTACGACCGGCTGGGCCATGTGATCGCGGTGGGGGAGGGGCCGGAGCAGGTGACCGGGGCCCTGGACGCCGCGCTGGCCGAACTCACGGTGGTGGTCGAGCCCGCGGAGTAGCACGGCCTACCGGAGCGCCCGCGGAGGAGCACGGCGGACGGGAGCGCCGGCGGACCACCCGTCCGCCGGCGCTCCCGTCCGTCCCGGGGTCAGGCCCGCCGCTCCGGCGGGACGCGCAGC
>NZ_MECK01000403.1 GCF_014596465.1 Streptomyces sp. CBMA123
ACCGGCGGTGCCGGTACGGCCGGCGCGGCCGGCGGGGGCGCGGGCGGCGGCAAGGTCCCGCAGGCCGCCACCGCCGTGAAGGTCGGCCAGCCGGCCACCGTCGACTTCGCCGACAAGAGCTCCAACGTCTCCACCAAGCTGCAGATCACCGTCACCGGCATCGAGGTCGGTTCGCTGCAGGACCTCACCGCCGCCAAGGTCCCGACCACCGGGCTGGACGGCCGCACCCCGGTCTACGTCAGCTACACCGTCAAGAACCTCGGCGACGCCAGCCTGTCCTTCACCGCCCCGGACTCGAAGTTCGTCCTCTTCGACGGCGCCGGCAACAAGGGCCTCCCCGTGCTGAACGCCACCAACCCGCTGCCCAAGTGCACCGGGGCGAAGTTCCAGGGCGTCACCAAGGGCGCCGAGGCCAAGGGCTGCGACATCATCTCGATCGCCGGCACCACCCCGGTCGCGGTCGGCTACACCGACCTGAACGACCTGCTCAAGCTCCAGGCGTCCTGGGCGAAGTGACACCGCGTCACCGTTGAGCACGCGAAACGGCCCCCGCCACCTCGACAGGTGGCGGGGGCCGTTTCGGTTCGACCCGGACTCAGTGGTCCTCGTCCTCGTCGTCCTCGATGGCGGCCTGCCGGCCGCTGGAGAGCGCCTCGAAGGCGAGGAACTCGGCCTCGGCCGCGTCCCGGCCCTTCTGCTTCTCGCGACGGCGGTCGACCGCCGGGCGCTGGGTCTCCATCCGGTGGTCCTCGCCGCGGCGGCCGAGCATCTCGGCGCCGGCGGCCATGGTCGGCTCCCAGTCGAAGACGACGGCGTTCTCGTCGGGGCCGATGATGACGGTGTCACCCGCGTGCGCCCCGACCTTCCAGAGCCGGTCCTCGACCCCGAGGCGGGCCAGCCGGTCGGCGAGGTAGCCGACGGCCTCGTCGTTGCTGAAGTCGGTCTGGCGGACCCAGCGCTCCGGCTTGACGCCGCGGATGCGGTAGGCGCCGTCCTCCTCGGTGATGGTGAAGCCCTCGTCGTCGACGGCGGTGGGCCGCAGCACGATCCGGGTGGACTCCTCGGCCGGCTTGGCGGCGCGCGCCTCGGCGACGATCTTCGCCACCGCGAAGCTCAGCTCGCGCAGGCCCTTGCGGGAGGCGGCGGAGACCTCGAACACCTGGAGACCGCGCTCCTCCAGCGAGGCGCGGGTCAGGTCAGCGATGTCCTGGCCGTCCGGGACGTCGATCTTGTTGAGCGCGACCAGCCGCGGCCGGTCCTCCAGGCCGCCGTACTCGGCGAGTTCGGCCTCGATGGTCTCCAGGTCGCTCAGCGGGTCGCGGCCGGGCTCCAGGGTGGCGCAGTCCAGCACGTGCACCAGCACCGAGCAGCGCTCGACGTGCCGCAGGAACTCCAGGCCCAGGCCGCGGCCCTGGCTGGCGCCCGGGATCAGGCCGGGCACGTCGGCGATGGTGTAGACGGTGTCGCCCGCGGTGACCACGCCGAGGTTGGGGATCAGGGTGGTGAACGGGTAGTCCGCGATCTTCGGCTTGGCGGCGGAGAGCACCGAGATCAGCGAGGACTTGCCCGCGCTCGGGTAGCCGACCAGGGCCACGTCGGCGACGGACTTGAGCTCCATCACGATGTCGCGGGCTTCGCCCGGCTCGCCGAGCAGCGCGAAGCCCGGGGCCTTGCGGCGGGCCGAGGCGAGCGCGGCGTTGCCGAGGCCGCCGCGGCCGCCCTGGGCGGCGACGAAGCTGGTGCCGTGGCCGACCAGGTCGGCGAGCACGTTGCCCTGGCGGTCCAGCACCACGGTGCCGTCCGGCACCAGCAGGACGAGGTCCTCGCCGGTCGCGCCGGTGCGGTGGCCGCCCGCGCCGGGCTTGCCGTTGGTGGCCTTGCGCTTGGGCGAGTGGTGGTACTCGAGCAGGGTGGTGACCTGCGAGTCCACGGTGAGGATGACGCTGCCGCCCTCACCGCCGTTCCCGCCGTCCGGCCCGCCGAGCGGCTTGAACTTCTCCCGGTGCACGGAGGCGCAGCCGTGGCCCCCGTTACCCGCGGCGACGTGAAGTTCGACGCGGTCCACGAAGGTGGTCATGGGTGTGCCTCCAGTGCGGATGAGAAAATGCTTGCTGTCTGCGTGAAGCGCGAAGGGTGGACCGGATCATTCCGGCCCACCCTTCAGTGTGAGTCTGGAGAGACTCGCGAGTCCGCTGGGACTCAGGCCTCGACGGCCACGATGTTGACGACCTTGCGACCGCGACGGTTGCCGAACTGCACCGCACCGGCGGTCAGCGCGAACAGGGTGTCGTCGCCGCCACGGCCGACGTTGGCACCCGGGTGGAAGTGGGTGCCACGCTGGCGGACGATGATCTCGCCGGCGGAGACGACCTGGCCACCGAAGCGCTTCACGCCGAGGCGCTGGGCGTTCGAGTCACGGCCGTTACGAGTAGAGCTTGCGCCCTTCTTGTGTGCCATTTTCCGCTATCCCCTTACTTGCTGACCGAGTCGATGCTGGTGATACGCACCGCGGTGTGCTTCTGACGGTGACCCTGACGACGGCGGTAGCCGGTCTTGTTCTTGTAACGCAGGATGACGATCTTGTCACCCTTGGTCTGGTCGACCACCTCGGCGTGAGCCTTCACGCCGGCCAGGACCCACGGGTCGGAGGTGACGGCCTCACCGTCGACGACCAGGATGGTCGAGAGCTCCACCGAGTCACCCGGCTTGGCCTCGATACGGTCGATCTCCAGCACGTCGCCAACGGCGACCTTGTGCTGGCGGCCGCCTGCGCGAACGATCGCGTACATGCGGTACCTACTTTCCCAACTCGGTCGGAACTCCCGACGCCAGCCACCTGGGTACGGACACAGGAGCCTCTCCCCGATCGCCACGCGCGGAACGCGGGACTCTCGGGAAGGTGATGTGCTCGGGAGCGCGGCGTAGACACGCCGAAGGTCAAGAATACGGACCGGCCGCCCCAGGGGCAAACCGGCCCGTACGGCCCGGGGCGGAAAGGACTCCCGCCCCGGGCGTGGGCACTACTCGGCCGCCGTATCACCCTCGGCGGCCGCGGCCTTCTTGGCCGCCGCGCTCGTCCGCTTGGTCGCGGTCTTGCGGGCGGTGGTCTTCTTGGCCGCCGTGGTCGTCTTCTTGGCGGCGGTCTTCTTCGCGGCGGTCTTGCGGGCGGCACGCTTCTTGGGGGCCGGGGCCTCCTCGGCGGGCGCCTCCTCCGCGGCGGGGGCCTCCTCCGCGGGGGCCTCCACGGCCTCCACGACGACGGCCTCCACGGCTTCGGCGGCGGCCTCGGGAGCCGCCTCCGCGACGACCTCGACGGCTGCCTCGGCCGCGACATCGGCCTCGGCCTCGGCGGCCGGCGCGGCGGCCGCCAGGGCCGCCTCCAGG
>NZ_MECK01000404.1 GCF_014596465.1 Streptomyces sp. CBMA123
GCCGACGCCGACGGGCCGCCCGTCGCCCCCGGCCGGGCCGCCGGACCGGCCTGCCCGACCGGCGCCACCCCGCCGTGCTTCTCCTCCGCCGCCGGACCGACCGACATGCACCCGGTCAGCCCCAGCCCGGCCACCGCCAGCACCGCCGCCGCCCGTACCACCGCGCCCGAACGCACCGCCCGCACCGAAGCCACCGAGCTCCCTCTCCATCGCCCCACCCGGGCCGCCCACTGACGCGCGGCCGCTTTCGGTGCCCAACGCGCGCCGGGCGCACCGGGACACGGGTCGGTGGCGCGGTTCTCGGCGACCGCCCCCACGGAAGGCCCGGCCGGAGGGCCCGCAGGGAGGCCCGCGACAGGACTCAGCCCCAGAGCGCCGAGGCCAGCTCCGCCCCGGCGTACACCGCGGTCAGCCCGGCGGCCAGGCTCCCCGCCACGTTCGCCAGCGCGTACCGCCCGGCACCGGACTCGGCCAGCCGCAGCGTCTCGTACGAGAAGGTCGAATAGGTGGTCAGCGCCCCGCAGAAGCCCGTGCCGACCAGCAGTTGGACGTGCGAGGACGCCGCTCCGGCCGTCACCGCCCCGGCCAGCAGACCGAGCACCAGGCAGCCGAACACATTGACCGTGAAGGTGCCCCACGGGAACACCGAGTCGTGCCGGGACTGCACCGCCCGGTCGGTCAGGTACCGCAGCGGCGCGCCGACCACGGCGCCCGCCACCACCAGCAGCCAGTTCACCGCCCGGCCTCCCCCGCGCCCCGACCCCGGTAGTGGACGACCTCGCAGCGGTCCAGCAGCACCAGCCCCTCCGCGACCAGCTCCTCCAGCTGCGGCAGGAACGCCCGCACCCGCTCCTCCTCGTCCACGATCAGCACCGCCACCGGCAGGTCCTCGCTCAGCGACAGCAGTCGCGCGGTGTGCACCAGCGACGAGGCGCCGAACCCCTCGATCCCCCGGAACACGCTCGCCCCGGCCAGCCCGGCCGCCCGCGCCCGGTGCACGATCTCGCTGTACAGCGGGCGGTGGTGCCAGGTGTCGCTCTCCCCCACCAGGACGGTCAGCCGCAGCGCCGGCCCGCTCAGCCGGCTCACCGGGCGCCCCCGCGGTGGATCAGCCGCCGGGTCAGCGTCGCCGCCGCCCACACCGCGCCGAGCGCGGCCACCAGGGTCAGCCCCAGGTACACCAGCCCGGGGCCGAGCCGCCCGGCCTCCAGCAGCCGGCGGACGTCCACCGCGTACGTCGAGAAGGTGGTGAACCCGCCCAGCACCCCGGTGCCGAAGAACGGCCGCAGCAACGGATGCGCGGGCCGCCCCTCGGTGATCGCCACCAGGAACACCCCGATCACCGCGCAGCCGGCCACGTTGATCAGCAGCGTCGTCCACGGGAAGGCCGACGGCCCGGTCTCCCAGCCGAGCCCCGCCGCGTACCGGGTCACCGCCCCGATCGCCCCGCCCACCGCGACCACCGCCACCGCCGGCCCCTGCCCGCGCAGCACCGGCGGCCGGCCGGGCACCGCCGCGGCGGCCCGGGCCGGACTCTCCGCAGTGTCGTCCAACGCGTCCTCCGAGGTCGTCATCACCCCATCAAACACCGGTGTCCGCCGCCTGGCACACCGTCATCCCAGCCCCGACAATGATCCGGTGGAGATGACCCGGGAAGAGTTCGAGACGCTGGTCAGTGACGCCCTGGACCAGATCCCCCCGCAGCTCGCCGCCATGATGGACAACGTCGCGATCTTCGTCGAGGACGAGCCCGACCCGAGCGACCCCGAACTCCTCGGCCTCTACGAGGGCACCCCGCTCACCGAGCGCGGCGAGTGGTACGCCGGCGTCCTGCCCGACCGCATCCTGATCTACCGCGGCCCCACCCTGCGGCACTGCGAGACCCGCGAGCAGGTGGTCGACGAGGTCCGCACCACCGTCATCCACGAGGTCGCCCACCACTTCGGCTTCGACGACCACGAGCTGGACGAACTCGGCTGGTCCTGACCCCACCGCCGACCAGCCCGCCGCGGGCCCCACCCCCACCCGGCCCAAACCCGTTTTGGCGATCCGCCCCGCATCCCATATGCTTCTCGACGTCCCCGGGAACGCTGGAAACAGCCGAACGGACCACAAGCCCTCATCGTCTAGTGGCCCAGGACGCCGCCCTTTCAAGGCGGTAGCACGGGTTCGAATCCCGTTGGGGGCACGCAGTACCGTTGTAAAGTGCAGTGCCGCAAGACCTCGGTGGTCCGCCACCGTAAGGTCCCGTGGAGCAGTTGGTTAGCTCGCCACCCTGTCAAGGTGGAGGTCGCGGGTTCAAGTCCCGTCGGGATCGCTCGTCTCGCAAGAGACGGTGCAGTACGGCCAGGTAGCTCAGTTGGTACGAGCGTCCGCCTGAAAAGCGGAAGGTCGCCGGTTCGAC
This sequence comes from Streptomyces sp. CBMA123, assembly GCF_014596465.1. Lineage (GTDB taxonomy): Bacteria > Actinomycetota > Actinomycetes > Streptomycetales > Streptomycetaceae > Kitasatospora. The sequence goes on from NZ_MECK01000404.1 coordinate 2,405, forward strand.
CCCGGCCCTGGCCACAATCAGCAAGGCCCCGGAGAGTTCGCTCTCCGGGGCCTTTGCCGTACCCGCCCACCGCGCCGAACTCCCCCACCCGGCCGGGCAGTTGCGGACAGCACGAAGCCCCCGCGGCGGATCCGCCGCGGGGGCTTCGCCGTTTCAGCCGGCCAGGCGGGTGGTGAGCCAGTCGGCGGTGGTCGGGAGCCAGTCGGGGAGGGCGGTGCCGAGCAGGTGGTTGCCGTGGGGGACGAGCAGCAGTTCGGCGTTCGGGGCGTGCTCGGCGAGGACGGTGGCGTTGGTGACGCCCGGGATGCGGTCCTCGCCGCCCTCGACCACCAGCAGCGGGAGGGTGATCGTCGGGGCGAGGGCGGTCAGGTCGAGCCGGTCGGCGTAGCCGCGGGCCGCCTCCGGTCCGCCGCAGCGCTGGATCAGGGTCTCGGTGACGAACGGGGGCAGGGCGTCCCAGTCCAGCCGGAACGGGCCGCTGACCGTCACGGCGGCCCGCAGCCGCGGCTCGTGGGCGGCGGCCTTCGCCGCGTAGTAGCCGCCCATGCTGAGGCCGACCACGGCGGTGCGGTCGAGGTCCAGGCCGTCATGGGCCGCGAGCGCGTCCAGGGCCCGGCCCACCACCCGGTGGTAGTCCGGCTCCGGCGCGCTGCCCGCCGCCAGGACGCCCTGGCCTGGCCCGTCCATCGCCAGCACGGCGACCCCACGGTCCAGCAGGGCCTCGGTGAGGAGGTGGAACTCCTCCTTCGAGGAGTCCATGCCCGGCACCACCAGCACCACCGGGGTGCCCGTACCGCCGCCGTCCGCCGCCGGTCGACGCAGCCAGCCGGCGAAGCCCTCGCCCTCGACCCGCCGGGCGTCCGGCTCCAGCAGCGCCAGCGACCGCCGCATCGCCCCGTCGGCCTCGGCGGCGAGCCGGGCGGCGGCGGCCCGG
>NZ_MECK01000405.1 GCF_014596465.1 Streptomyces sp. CBMA123
GGTGGCCGGCCGGGGCGCCGGCCGGGTCGGCGGCGCGCAGGGCGTTGACGAAGCCGGCCAGGTCGCGGGCGAGCGCCTCGGGCGCGGCGAGCACGCCGACCGCCGGATTGACGCCGTCGAGCCAGCGCAGCACCGACCACTCCCACGGGTAGCCCGCGGCGGGGCGGCCGACAGCCAGTGGGGCAGGGACGGGCCGTGGCAAGCGCGGTGCCAGCCGGGGCAGCCACTGGTGCTCGCGGCGGACGTCCCCGGCGGCCCACTCCACCCGGGGCAGCCGGACGGCGAGTTCGGGCCCGAGCCGGAACATCGCGTTGTCCGTCCCGGCGGACCCGACCGGGGTGACCGGCAGGCCCACCCACTGCGGGAACTGGGCGGAGATCAACCGCCGTACCAGGGCCGCGTCGACGACCGGTCCATCGGGGTGCATCCGGGCGGCAGCGCACATGCCCGGCAGCGTACAGCGCAGATCGCCGGGGATCAGCCGGATTGGCGAACTGCGCACATCCTTGCGACCGGCCGGGGCGCCCGGAGCTCGGCCGAGGGCGATCCGCACCCCGACGGCGCCACCCCCGGCCGTACCGCAGCACGTTCCCGACGTTCCCGGCCGGCGCCACCGCGCACAGCGGCCCGTACGCGTGACGCGGCCCGGCGGTAGGCGACGGTAGACGGGGGAGGCGGAGGTGCGCCCCGGGTCGAGCGCGGTGCAGGCTTCGAAGTCTCCACGGTGTCCGTGCCCGTCAGCCCGGGAAGCCGCAACTGGGCCCCGCTCAAACCCGATTGGCGCCGGGGCCGATCCGCGCCACGCCCGCTGCCCCGGGTGCGGCCGGGAGCCGTCACCGGTACCTGCCAGAATGCAGGGCGTACGGCGAAAGCACTGAAGGAGAAGGTGACCGGCTTCGTGACCACGCCAGTCGAACAGGTGGCCCGGCAGGCCCAGCAGGCGATCGAGCGCAAGATCGCCGAGGAACTGGGCGTCCGCGAGGGGCAGGTGAAGGCGGCCGTCGACTTGCTCGACGGCGGCTCGACCGTGCCGTTCGTGGCCCGCTACCGCAAGGAGGTCACCGGCTCGCTGGACGACGCCCAGCTGCGCACCCTGGAGGAGCGGCTGCGCTACCTGCGGGAGTTGGAGGAGCGTCGGGCGGCCGTCCTGGAGTCGATCGAGTCCCAGGGCAAGCTGGACGACGCGCTGCGCGCCCAGGTGCTGGCCGCCGACTCCAAGGCGCGGCTGGAGGACATCTACCTGCCGTTCAAGCCGAAGCGGCGGACCAAGGCGCAGATCGCCCGCGAGGCCGGGCTGGAGCCGCTGGCCGACACCCTGCTCGCCGACCCGGAGCAGGACCCGGCCACCCTGGCCGCGCAGTACCTGAACGAGTCGGTGGCGGACAGTGCGGCCGCGCTGGAGGGGGCCAGGGCGATCCTGGTCGAGCGCTTCGGCGAGGACGCCGACCTGGTCGGCTCGCTGCGCGAGCGGATGTGGACCCGCGGCCGGGTGGTCGCGACGGTGCGGGACGGCAAGGAGGCCGACGGCGCCAAGTTCGCCGACTACTTCGACTTCGCCGAGCCCTTCACCAAGCTCCCCTCGCACCGCATCCTGGCGATGCTGCGCGGCGAGAAGGAGGAGGTGCTGGACCTCGAACTCTCCCCCTACGACGGCGACTCCGAGGGCGACCTGCCCGGCGAGAACGACTACGAGCAGCGCATCGCGGCCCGCTTCGGCATCGCCGACCGCGGCCGCCCGGCCGACAAGTGGCTCGGCGACACGGTCCGTTGGGCCTGGCGCACCCGGATCCTGGTGCGGCTCGGCATCGACCTGCGCAGTCGGCTGCGCGCCGAGGCCGAGGAGGAGGCGGTGCGGGTCTTCGCCGCCAACCTGCGCGACCTGCTGCTCGCCGCCCCGGCCGGCACCCGCGCCACCATGGGCCTGGACCCGGGCTTCCGCACCGGGGTGAAGGTCGCCGTGGTGGACGCCACCGGCAAGGTCGTCGCGTACGAGACCATCTACCCGCACCAGCCCGCCAACAAGTGGGACGCGGCGCTGAACACCCTGGCCGCGCTGGCGAAGAAGCACGACGTCGACCTGGTGGCGATCGGCAACGGCACGGCCTCCCGGGAGACCGACAAGCTCGCCGAGGACCTGCTCAAGCGCCACCCCGAGCTGAAGCTCACCAAGGCGATGGTCAGCGAGGCCGGCGCCTCCGTCTACTCGGCCTCCGCGTTCGCCTCCCAGGAGCTGCCGGACCTGGACGTGTCGATCCGCGGCGCGGTGTCGATCGCCCGCCGCCTCCAGGACCCGCTGGCCGAACTGGTCAAGATCGACCCCAAGTCGATCGGCGTCGGCCAGTACCAGCACGACCTGAGCGAGGTGAAGCTCTCCCGCTCGCTGGACGCCGTGGTCGAGGACTGCGTCAACGCCGTCGGCGTCGACGTCAACACCGCCTCGGCGCCGCTGCTCACCCGGGTCTCCGGCATCACCACCACGCTGGCCGACAACATCGTGGCGCACCGCGACGCCAACGGCCCGTTCCGCACCCGCAAGCAGCTCAAGGACGTCTCCCGGCTCGGCCCCAAGGCCTTCGAGCAGTGCGCGGGCTTCCTGCGCATCCCCGGCGGCGACGACCCGCTGGACGCCTCCAGCGTGCACCCCGAGGCCTACCCGGTGGTGCGCCGCATCCTGGCCTCCACCGGCGGGGAGCTGCGGGAGCTGATCGGCAACGGCGAGCGGCTGCGGGCGCTGCGCCCGGCCGACTTCGCCGACGACACCTTCGGCGTGCCGACCGTCACCGACATCCTCGGCGAGCTGGACAAGCCCGGCCGCGACCCGCGCCCGGCCTTCCGCACCGCGACCTTCAAGGAGGGCGTCGACAAGATCGGCGACCTGGAGGTCGGCATGGTGCTGGAGGGCGTGGTGACCAATGTGGCCGCCTTCGGCGCCTTCGTCGACGTGGGCGTCCACCAGGACGGGCTGGTGCACGTCTCGGCGCTGTCCCGGAACTTCGTCAAGGACCCGCGCGAGGTGGTCAAGCCCGGCGACATCGTCAAGGTCCGGGTGCTCACGGTGGACGTGCCGCGCAAGCGGATCGGGCTGACCCTGCGGTTGGACGACGAGGTCGGCGGCGGCCGGGAGCGGGGCGGTGACCGGGGTGACCGGGGCGAGCGGCAGGCCCGCCCGCCGCGCCAGGAGCGGCGCAGCGGTGACCGGGGCGGCCCGGGCGGCCAGGGCGGTGACCGGGGCG
>NZ_MECK01000406.1 GCF_014596465.1 Streptomyces sp. CBMA123
ATGGCCGCCATCCAGCGCGGCACCCGGAGCGCCCGCGCGGCCGGTACCGGACCGGACGCGCCCGCCACAGCCCCCCACCCGGCCGCAGCTCCCGCCCCCGGGGAAGCCGCGGAAGCCTCCGCCGTTCAGGAAGCCAAGGAACAGCAGTGATGACGCAGCAGACCGACACCCAGCGCGACCTCAACTGGCTGCTGGACCAGCTGGTGGCGCGGGTACCCGAGACCCGGCACGCCATCGTCCTCTCCGAGGACGGCCTGCTGGTCGGCATGTCGCAGGGCCTCGACCGGGCCGACGCCGAGCACCTGTCCGCCGTCGCCTCCGGCCTGCAGAGCCTGGCCCGCGGCGCCGGGCACCGCTTCAACGGCGGACGGGTCCGGCAGACCGTGGTCGAGATGGACCAGCTGTTCCTGTTCGTCACCACCGCCGGACAGGGCGCCCGGCTCGCCGTCCTCACCAGCGAGCAGGTGGACGCCGGGCTGATGGCCTACGAGATCAACATGCTGGTCAAGCAGGTCGGCCAGTACCTCACCGCGGCGCCGCGCAGCGACGCCGGCCAGACCGGCGCGGGTGGCGGTGCGTGACCGCCGCCGACGCCGACGAGGGCTGGTTCTACGACAAGGACGCCGGCCACCTGGTCCGTCCCTACGCGATCACCAACGGGCGCACCGGCCCGGTCCGTGACGGCTTCGCGCTGATCACCCTGGTGGTCACCGCCGACCCGCGCACCGACACCAGCCGGTTAACCCCCGAGCCGGCCGCGATCCTCGACCTGTGCCGCGAACGCCCGCTGGCCGTGGCCGAGATCGCGGCCACCATGGACCTGCCGGTGAGCGTGGTCAAGGTGCTGCTGGACGATCTGGCGGAAGCCCGGCTGATCCTCACCCGGGCCCCGGTCGCGCTCGCCGAGGCCCCGGACATCTCGCTCATCCAGGCCGTGATCGAGGGCGTCCGCAGACTCTGACCGGCCCCCGGCCGGACCGTCCGCCCTCCCCACAGCGTTCCAGCGCCATCCCAGCGCCACCCCAGCGCCACCCCAGTTCCCTTCCAGGAGACCCGAATTGACGACCCAGAGCCTGGTGCCGGGCGCGGTCAAGATCCTCGTCGCCGGCGGCTTCGGCGTCGGGAAGACCACCATGGTCGGCTCGGTCAGCGAGATCGAACCACTGCAGACCGAGGAACGGATGACCCGCGCCAGCATCGGGGTCGACAGCCTCGAAGGCGTCCAGGGCAAGTCCACCACCACCGTGGCGATGGACTTCGGGCGGATCACCGTCCGCGAGGACCTGGTGCTCTACCTCTTCGGCACCCCGGGGCAGTTCCGGTTCTGGTTCATGTGGGACGACCTCGCCCTCGGCGCCCTCGGCGCGATCATCCTCGCCGACACCCGGCGGCTCGAATCCAGCTTCGCCGCCGTGGACTTCTTCGAGCAGCGCGGCATCCCCTTCGCCATCGGGGTCAACTGCTTCCACGGCCGCCGCGAGGCCTCTCCGGAGGACGTCCGCCGGGCCCTCGACCTCGGGCCGGAGGTACCGGTGGTGCTGTGCGACGTCCGGGAGCGGGCGTCCAGCAAGGAGCTGCTGCTCGCCCTGCTCGACCGGGTGCACCGGGACGCACTGGCCGCCGGGCGGCGGTGAGGCGCCGGGATACCGGGGCGCCGGGGTACTGGGGTACTGGGGCGCTGCCTGGGGGCACTGCCCGGTGAGGCACTGCCCGGCGGACGGCCTTGGCGGTGTTACGGCTTCGCCGGGGTGAGCTCGGCGAGCGCGTCCACCAGCGGCGCCAGCTCGGGCAGTTCGGCGGCCTGTGCCAGGGTCGCCTCCAGGGTCGCGTCGTGCACCGGGCGGGCCGCCTCCAGCAGGGCACGGCCCTCCGGCGTCAGCTCGGTGTAGATGCCGCGCCGGTCGTCCGCGCAGAGGTAGCGGCTGAGCAGCCCGCGGTCCTCCAGGCGGCTCACCAGGCGAGTGGTCGCACTGCTGCTCAACGCCGCCGCACGGGCCAGCTGCTGCATCCGCATGTGCCAGCCGTCCTGCCGGGACAGCGCCTCCAGCACCGTGTACTCGACCACGGAGAGCTTGTGCTCCGCCTGGAGCGCCCTCTCCAGCGCGGCGTCGATCAGCCCGTGCAGTGCGGCAAGCGTCCGCCAGCCACCGGCCCGGACCTCGGCCGCGTCGTCACGGATGGACATGGCGCACCTTCCCTTCGTGTTCGCCTGTACCTCTGGGCCTCTGGACGTCCGTGTCCGTACGCCCTGTGCTGTCTGCTGTCTCCCAAGTATGCCAGTTGGCGCGGATTATCGGTCTCTGCAAATACTTCGACTTATACCTCCGCCGGTCGCGCCCCCGCCTCACCCGCGGCTTCGTCGTCTCCCCAGGCGGCGGCGCAGAGCGCGGCCGCCAGCGCTTCGGTGTAGCCGGCGGCCGCCAGCCAGGCGGCGGCGAAGGCGTCGTGGTCGTCCGGGACGGTCCGGCCGAACACGTCGCGCCGCTGGTCCGCCGCAGCCGCCCGGAGAGCGTCCAGCAGCTCGGCGGCGGTGACCAGCCCGGCCGCGCGCAGCAGGCTCCGGTCCGCCGCCGCCGTCGCCGTGCTCGGGCCGAGGGCGGACCGGCCGGTGGTGACCGTCTGCTCCACCCGGCGGCCGAGCACGTGCACCGGCGGGCCGACCGGCGGTGCGGCGGGGAGCACGGCAGCTTCGGCGGGGCGCACGTGCCCGTCGGTGGGCTGGAGGTCGGCGGTCTGCAGGCGCTCCAGACCGAGGTTGGCCCGGCCCGCCCGGTCGGCGGCGAGGGCGAGACGGACCGGCCCGAGCCGGCCGGGAGCCTCCGGGGGCGTGCCGATCGCCAGGACGCGCAGCTCCGGACGGTCGGCGCGCTCCAACCGGCCGATCAGCCGCAGCCGCAGGCCGGGGGCGGTGGCCAGCAGGGCCAGATTGGCCCGGAAGGCCAGCTCAGGGTGCTCGTGCCCCGGCCGCAGCACCACCACCAGCCCGTCCGGCCCGTCCGGCCGGCTCCCGGCGGCACGGGCGAGCAGCTGGAGCGCCCCGCCCGGACCGGTCGGGGCCGCGCCCAGCAGGGTGACGTCCAGGAACAGCAGGTCACTCCCCGCCGGACGGTTCTCGTACGGCAGCTCCTGCGCCGCCAGGGCCCGCGCCACCTGGACGGCCGGCGGCTCGGCCCAGAGCCCGGCCACCGGCTCGGCCGTCCAG
>NZ_MECK01000407.1 GCF_014596465.1 Streptomyces sp. CBMA123
GTGGTCCGGCCGGCGGGCTGACGCCCGGCGCCGCCGGCCAGGACCGGCCACGGCGCGGGCCAGGACCGGCCGTGGCGCCGGTCGGGCCGGGTTGTCGGTGCCGGACGGTATGTTCGGGGTGGGCCTCCCCAGGGGGCCCACCCCCGTCCGTACCGACCGAACCACCGGGAAGGCCGCCCGCCGTGACCGTCCGCATCGCCACCTGGAACATCAACTCCGTCACCGCGCGGCTGCCCAAGCTCCTGGAGTGGCTGGAGAGCGCCAAGCCCGACGTGCTCTGCCTCCAGGAGCTCAAGTGCGCGGCCGACGCCTTCCCGTACGAGCAGGTCCGCGAGCTCGGCTACGAGACGGCCGCGCACGGCACCGGCCGCTGGAACGGCGTCGCCATCGTCTCCCGGCTCGGCCTGGACGACGTCGTGCGCGGCCTGCCCGGCCAGCCCGGCTACCTGGCCGACGGCGCCCTGCTGCCCGACGTCGAGCCGCGCGCCATCGCCGCAACCTGCGGCCCGGTCCGGGTCTGGTCGGTCTACGTGCCCAACGGCCGCGAGGTCGACCACGCCCACTTCCACTACAAGCTGGAGTGGCTGGAGGCGCTGCGCAAGGCCGCCGCCGAGGACGCGGCCGGCCCGCGCCCCTTCGCCGTCCTCGGGGACTTCAACATCGCCCCCACCGACGAGGACGTCTTCGACGTCGCCGCCTTCGAGGGCCTCACCCACGTCACCCCCGTCGAGCGCGCCGCCCTGGCCGCCCTCGACGAGATCGGCCTGCACGACGTGGTGCCGCGCCCGCTGAAGTACGACCGCCCCTACACCTACTGGGACTACCGCCAGCTGGCCTTCCCGAAGAACCGCGGCATGCGGATCGACCTCACGTACGCCAACGAGCCCTTCGCCGACGCCGTCACCGACAGCTACGTGGACCGCGAGGCCCGCAAGGGCAAGGGCACCTCGGACCACGCCCCGGTCGTGGTCGACCTGGACCTCTGAGTCACCATGTTGACACTGGGTGACGGGCCGTCGCTCGAACGGTCCTGAGCGGTGGCCGGGCCGGGAGCGCCTGCCTACCGTCGGTGAATAACCGGGTGCAGTTGACACACCACGTGGACATGGGAGTCCCCGGCTGCGCCCGAGAATCCCGGAGGTTCCGGCATGCGCCCCATGCGTACGGCCGCCGCCGCCCTGATCGGCGCGACGGTGCTGACCGGTCTGACGGCCCCCCTCGCGTCCGCCAGAAACGGCGCGGCCTCGGTCAGCCCGTCCCAGGCCGCACCGGGCCAGACCGTGACGGTCACGGTCTCCTGCGAGAAGTCGGACAAGCCCGACGCCAAGACCATCACCGCCCACTCCGCCGCCTTCGAGGGCGGCCCGGCGACCCTCACCCTGGGAGCCGACGGCAAGCACACCGGCTCCGCCCGGCTGGCCTCCCAGCACGGCGGGGACAGCAAGGTCGACGGCACCTGTCCGGACGGCGGTGCCTTCTCCACCACCGTCACGGTCGGCACCGTCGCCGCCGGCGGCTCCGACAAGGGCCTCGGCGACTGGGGCAAGGCGGCGGGGGAGTGGGCCGGCTCGCTCGGCCAGTCCGGTGCCGGCAGCCAGCAGGTCGGCCCGCACGGCGCGGTGGAGACCGGCCTCGGCGGCTCGGTCGCGGCGGACCCGGCGGAGCTGGCCGGAGGGCTGGCCCTGATGGCCGGCGGTGTCGGCGGTTTCTGGTTGCTCCGGCGGCGCGGCGCCTGAAGGCCCCGCCCCCTCGGCAGCCGCGCCCCGCGCCGCCGGATCCTGACCGGACCGGCGGCGCGGTGGTGCGTCAGACGGCCGCCGGTTCCAGCCGTTCGGGTCGCTCCTGGTGCTCCGGGTGCTCCTGGTGCTGGAGGGTGCCGCTGGCCAGCAGGTACTGGGCCAGCACATACGTCGCCATGATCCAGAACTGATGCCCCGGCAGCTCGCGCCACTTCGCGATCTGGGTGGCGATCAGCGTGTCGGAGAGCAGGAACAGCGCCCCGCCCAGCCCGGTCCGCCAGTTCAGCCCGGCCGCGGTGACGGCGGTCGAGGTGAGCAGCAGGCTGTAGCCGGCCACCGGCACCTTGAGGTCCCCGAGGTCCGGCCAGAGCTGACTGACCAGGCCCGCCCAGGCCGTCGCGTACGCGGCCGCGACCACCAGGGCCCGTCGGCGGTCGGTGAGCGCCCCGCGCCGGACGAACATCGTGACGTAGCAGACGTGCGCGGCCGCGAAGGAACCCATGCCGGCCAGGAACGCGGTGTCGTTCTTCAGCTGCAGCAGCACGTCCCCGCCCGCGCTCGCCAGCAGTGCCGGGGCCAGCAGCTTCGGCGCCTCGCGCCCGGCGCGGGACGCCGCCGCCACGCTGTGCGCGGCCAGCAGCGGCATCAGGGCCGGCTTGGTGGCGTTCTGCAGGACGGACGCGCCGGACAGGATCGAGCCCAGGTGCGCCGCCGAGGTGGCCGCGAAGCCGCCGAGCAGGCCGGTGGCCGAACGCAGGCGCCCGCCGAGGCCGGTGGCGCGGGTGGTCGTACGGATACTCATGCGGCGTGTGCCTCCGCAGTCGTTCGGGGTGGGGAGATCGACCTTAGGGGAGTCGACCGGGCGGCGGAAGACCGGGTTACCGGTGCGTAACCCGGTCGGGCGGCGGGGAGTGACGGCGCGGCCGGTGGAAACGGGGTGCGGGCGCCCGCTTCGACGGCTCCTGCGGAGAGTTCCTCGGGAGGACGGTTGCTGCCACCGGGTGAGCCGGTCACCGTCTAGTCTGGACCCCGACATGGAGCAGCAGGAGTACGCGGTCGGCGCCACCCGGGTGGCCGCCGGCAGGCCGGACGGACGCAAGGGCGGGGCAGGACGGGGAACCGCCGACGCCGTCCTCGCCGTACGCGGAGCCGAAGCGTCCGCCGAAGCCGAAGTCGAGGTCCATGCCGTGGCCGGGACCGGTGCTGACGGCCCGCAGGCGACCGCCGAGGGGCTCTCGCCCGACCCCGGGCTGCTGCGGCTCGCCCACTGGTTCGCCGCTGCCACCCCCGGCACCGCGGACGACCTGTGCACCGCCTCCTTCGGCCTCTACCCCGCCCGGCACCTCGGCGCCGCCGCCGCGCCCGCCGACCCCGCCGTCAGCTGGTGGCACGGCCCGACGGCCCACGCCGCCGCCGCACCGCGCACCCGC
>NZ_MECK01000408.1 GCF_014596465.1 Streptomyces sp. CBMA123
CGGCGACCCGGCGCTGCGCGCCGACGCCCTGGCGCGGCTCGGCCGGCTCACCGACGCCCGCGACCGGGTGGCGGCCGCCGCCGGGCAGCCCGACGAGCTGGACCGGGCGCTGGCCGACCTGGAGTCCGTCTTCACCGAGCTGACCGGCACCGCCGCCACCCGCGCCCACGGCGAGACCTACGGCGCCCGCACCCTGGTCTACGAGGACTGCCGGCGCGACGGCCGGGTCGAGGTCGGCCCCGAACTGCTCGCCGAACTGGGCGGCCCGCTCTCCCTGATGCTGGACTCCGCCCGCTGGCTGACCGCCCGGGTCGCGCAGGCCTACCGGGAGGAGTTCCGGCGCGGCTACGACCGGATGGTCGCCGAACGCCCGGACACCGAACCCCGCCTCACCGACCTCTGGGCCCGGCTGCAGACCGCCCTGCTCGGCCCCGACCAGCGGATCGTCGACCAGGCCGTCACCGAACTCCAGGACCGCTGGAGCACCGTGCTCGGCCCGCTCGAAGGACGCCGCGTCGACCTCACCACCGAGCAGCTGCGCCCGCTGGTCGACCGGGCCTTCGCGGCCGACGCCCCCGGCTGGCCGGGCGCCCGCTACCAGGCGCCCGACGTGATGATCGCGGCCGCGAGCCCGGAGGCGGTCTCCGCCGGCGACTACCAGCTGGTGATGGGCGAACTGCACGTCGGCGTCAACACCCTGCGCAACCTGCTCTTCGTCGACCAGCACCCGGACCCGCAGGCGCTGGAACGGGCCACCCTGGCCGACATGACGGCGCCGAGGGTCCAGCCGGTGCTGCCCAAGGAGTGGTTCTACTCCACCCGCACCACCATCCGGCTGTTCACCGACCGGGACCACCGGCTGCTGCTCGGCGACGAGGGCTCCTGGCTCACCGGCCACCCCCGCGCGCTGAACGCCGCCGAGGTCCGGATCGGACTGCGCGACGGCACGGTGGTGGCCCGCACCGGCACCGACGGCACGGACGGCATCGAACTCGACCTGGTCGAACTCCTCGCCGAGGCGATCGGGTTCAAGGTGACCAGCCGCTTCCAGCCGATGCCCGCCCGCCGGCACACCCCCCGGGTGACCGTCGACCGGCTGGTGGTCGCCCGCGAGTCCTGGCGCTTCGACCCTGCCGAACTCGCCTTCGCCCGGGAGAAGGACGAGGCGGCCCGGTTCACCGCCGCCCGTGCCTGGGCCCGCGAGCACGGCATCCCCCGGTTCGTCTTCGTCAAGGCCGCCCACGAGAGCAAGCCGTTCTACGTCGACCTGGACAGCCCGCTGTTCGTCAACGCCTTCGCCCACGTCGTCCGCGGCGCCCCCGGACAGTCGGACGGCCGGCTGACCATCTCGGTCGGCGAGATGCTCCCGACCAGCGAGCAGACCTGGCTGAAAGACCGTCAGGGATCCAGCTACACCAGCGAGTTCCGCGTCATCGCGGTGGACAAGTAAGGAGTGCGACGCACCATGTCGCTGATCGATCTGCTGGCCCGCCTGCGTGAGCAGGACATCCACCTGCGGGTGGAGGACGGAAGACTGCGCTACAGCGCCCCCGGCGCGGGACTCCCCGACGGACTGCGCGCCGAGCTCACCGCGCACAAGGGTGAGCTGATCGCCTTGCTGTCCGCGGGCACCGCCACCGACGGACCGCGGCCGGTGCCGCGCCGCCCCGACGCCACCCTGCCGGCCTCGCCGGTCCAGGAACGGCTGTGGCTGCTCGACCGGATGGAGCCCGGCAACCCCTCGTACCACATGCCCGCGGCCGTCCGGCTGACCGGCGCGCTCGACGCCGCCCTGCTGGAGCGGGCCGTCAACCTGATCGCCGCCCGGCACGAGGTGCTGCGCACCTCCTTCGAGGACCACGGCGGCCGCCCCCGCCAGCGGGTCGACGCCGAACGGCACATCCCCCTGGTCCAGTTCGACCTGCGCGAACTGCCCGAGCCCGAGCGCGCCGCCGAGGTCGCCCGCCGCTCCGAGGCCGAGGCCGCCGCCCCGTTCGACCTCGCCGCGGACCCGCTGCTGCGCACCACCCTGCTGCGCACCGACGACGACGAGCACGTCCTGCTGCTCACCCTGCACCACATCGTCGCCGACGGCTGGTCGGTGTCCGTCCTCGCCGACGAACTCGCCGCCCACTACCGGGCGCTGACCGAAGGCCGCCCCGCCGAGCTGCCGGCCCTGCCGGTCCAGTACGGCGACTACGCCGCCTGGCACGCCGAGTGGCTGGAGAGCGACGCCTGCGCCGCCCAGCTGGACCGCTGGCGCACCCGGCTCGCCGGCGAACTGCCCGACCTCAACCTGCCGCTGGACTTCCCCCGGCCCGCCGTGCGCACCTTCCGGGCCGGCCGGGCCGAGCGGAGCGTCCCGGCCGCGACGGCCGACGCCCTGAACCGCCTCGCCCAGCAGACCGGGGCCACCCGCTTCACCGTCATGCTGGCCGCCTTCAAGGTGCTGCTGCACCGCCTCAGCGGCCAGGACGACCTGATCGTGGGCATCCCCGAGGCCGGCCGCACCCGGTCCGAGATCGAGCCGCTGGTCGGCTTCTTCGTCAACACCCTGGCGCTGCGCACCGACCTCTCCGGCGACCCGGCCTTCCGCGACCTGCTCGGCCAGGTGCGGGACACCGCCTACGACGCCTACGCCGACCGCGACCTGCCGTTCGAGCGGATCCTGATCGACCTCCAGCCCAAGCGGCGACTCGACCGCACCCCGGTCTTCCAGGTCTTCTTCAACATGGTCCCGTTCGCCGAGCAGCGGCTCGAACTGCCCGGCCTGAGCGCCCGGTTCCTGCACGTCCCGGACGCCGGCGCCAAGTTCGACCTGACCCTCTACGCCGGCCTCGACGGCCGCGACCTCACCCTCGTCCACAACGCCGACCTCTTCACGGAGGAGCGGGCCGGACAGCTGCTGGAGCAGTACGTCGCCCTGGTCGAGCAGATCGCCGCCGACCCCGACCGGCCCGTCTCGGCGTACAGCCTGGTCACCGACCGGGCCCGCGCGGTGCTGCCCGACCCGGCCCGCCCGCTGGCGGCCGACTGGCGGGGCGGCATCGCCGAGGCCTTCGCCGAGCGGGCCCGCACCGCGCCGGAGCGGATCGCCGTCGAGGAGCCGG
>NZ_MECK01000409.1 GCF_014596465.1 Streptomyces sp. CBMA123
GCACCGGGCAGATCCGCCAGGCGGCGTCCACGGCCGGCGGCGCGGGCAGCGCGATCAGCGGGTCGTCGCGCAGCGCCCCGGCGCTCCGGACCCGGGCGGGGACGGCCAGTTCGGCCCGGCTGTCGTGCTCGAAGGCCACCGCCCCGACCACCAGCGGCCGTTCGACCCCGGCCCGGCGCGCCTCGGCCAGCGTCTCCGCGACCCGGACGGGCAGCGGGCGCACGTCCTGGGGCACCCGGGCGTGCACGCCGGCGGTGAGCAGGGTACGGGTCGGCGAGGCGAAGAACGCCTCGCCGGCGGCGGCCCGGTACTGGCCGAGCAGGCCGCTGGCCGCGCCGATGGCGACCTGATCGGGGCCGTGGTCGGTGGGCGTCGGCGGGGCGTGGTGCACCGTGGTCTCTCCAGTCTGGGGCGGGTCTGCGGTCTGCCGGCTTCTTCGGATCCACCGGGCTGCGGGGGGCGCCTCAGGCGCGCAGGGTCGCGCCGCCGTCGACGTACAGGTCGTGCATGGTGATGTGCCGGGCGCGGTCGGAGGCCAGGAAGAGCACCGCCTCCGCGACGTCGGCGGGCGCGGCGATCCGGCCGAGCGGGATGCCGACCCGCCAGGCCGCCAAGTCCCCGTCGATCACCCGCCGCTCGGACGCCTCGGCGTCCTCGCCCCAGAGCGCGCGCTGCATCTCGGTGTCGGTCGACCCGGGCGAGACGACGTTGCAGCGCACCCCGGAGCGCGCCAGCTCCAGCCCGAGGCAGCGGGTGAACATGGTGGCCGCGGCCTTGGACGCCGCGTAGGCGGCCATCCCGGCCCGCGGCACCCCGGCGGCGTTGGAGCCGACGGTGATGATGGCGCCCCGCCCGCGCCCGGCCATCCGACGGCCGACCGCCCGGCTGGTGTGGAACACCCCGGTGGCGTTGACCGCGAAGGTCTCCGCCCAGTCGGCATCGGCGAGTTCGACCGCCGGCGCGGCCCGCAGGATGCCCGCGACGTTCACCAGCACGCCGACCGGCCCGAGTTGACTGTCCATCAACTTAACTGCCCTGTCGACTTCCTGGACATCGGTGACATCCACCACGTAGGGGTGCACCGCGTCCGACTCCGCCGCGATCCCGGCGAGCGGGCCGGCGTTCCGGTCCACCGCCGCGACGACGGCCCCCTCCGCGGCCAGTGCCCGGACCACGGCCGCACCGATGCCCTGCCCGGCCCCGGTGACCATCGCGACGACACCGGCGAATTCGGACCGCTCCACGGGACTTCCCCTTCGACCAGCTTTGTTAGGCAAGCCTAACCTAACACAACTGTTCGTCTACACCGAGAGTCCGTTCGAGACCTGGGCGACCGTCAACCCGCCCGACCCACAGAAGAGGCCGTCCGCCCCAACGGTGGGACGGACGGCCTCGGGGCCCTTCCTCACTGAACTCCGACACCAGCGCTCCGACACCGGCCTCCGACACCGGCCTCCGGCGTCGACCTCCGGCGCGCGCGTCAGCTCCGCGGCCCGGCGCCCTCGAACCGGTGCCCACCGACGGGCCCGGCCGCGTAGATCCAGTCGAAGCCGTCGCACCCCGGCCCGTCCAGGTGTTCGGCCCGGTGGAGGCCGGCCCGGAGGGCGACGCGCTGGGAGGGGAGGTTCTCCGGGCGGATGCGGGCGATCAGGGGAAGCTCGGGGGCGTGGGTGGCAGCCCAGGTGACAACAGCAGTGGCGGCTTCGGCGGCGTAGCCGTGGCCCCAGGCGGCGGGGGCGAAGCGGTAGAAGAGGTTGAGGACCGGCCGGCCGGCCAGATCCATCGGCTTGACGCCGCAGAAGCCCAGCACCGGGGAGGCCTCGCGCGAGCGGACCGTCCAGTAGCCGAAGCCGCGGGCCCGCCACAGGGCGTCCCAGCGGCCGTGGCGCTCCTCGGCCTCCGCTCGGGTGGTGAGGGCGTCGGAGGGGTTGTGGCGGCAGGCGTCCGGGTCGCGGTGGATAGCGAGGACGGCGTCCACGTCGCCCTCGACCGGCCGACGCAGCGACAGTCGACTGGTCGTCAGTTCCTTGTGTCCGCTCACCGGTTGATGGTACGGGGTGGCGTCAGTGGGCCGCCGGGGGCGGGGTGAGTCCGGCGCAGCCGCGCAGGCCGTCGCGGCGCTTGAGGGCCGCCTCGGCGGCGGCGCCGGTGGACGGCTGGGGGATGCCCTTGTCGTCGATGGTGGCCGGGGCGAAGGCCTCGCCGGTGACCTTGCCGTCGGCGCCGAGGGTGAGGGTGGTGACGCCGGTCTCGTTGGAGAAGGCGTAGTCGGAGGTGCCGTACCAGAGGAAGTTGCCGAAGCCGTACCCCACGTAGGTGTTGCCGAGCATGCCCGAGCCGACCATGGTGTGGGCGTGGGTGCCGACCACGGCGGAGGCGCCGACGGCGGCGAGCTTCTTGGCGACGGCGGTCTGCGCGGCGGTGGGGCAGGCCTTGCCCTCCTCGCCCCAGTGCAGGTAGACGAGCACCACGGGGGCCTGCTGCTTGGCCGCCTGCACGGCCGCGACCAGCGCGGGGACGTCCAGGGCGGAGGCGATGCCGGGCTTGTTGGCGCCGGCCCGCCACTTCTGGTTGGTGATGTCCTCGACCTGGCTGGCCGCGACCACCGCGACCTTCACCCCGCGCACGGTGGTGACGTACGGGGCGTACGCCTCCTTGGCGTTGTGCCCGACACCGACCACCGGGATGGGCGCGGAGTCCTTGGCGGCCAGGGTGTCGGCGAGGCCGTCGGCACCGAAGTCGACGGCGTGGTTGTTGGCCATCGAGACGACGTCGACGCCGGAGTCCTTGAGGACGGACAGCGCCTTGGGGGTGGTGCGGAAGGTGTACGTCTTCGGCTCGGGTGCGCCGCGCCCGGTGATCGCGGTCTCCAGGTTGAGCACGGAGAGGTCGGCGTCGGCGAGGGTGCGGGAGATCGGGCCGAGGGCCTGCTCGGGCGGCTGGACGGACAGCCGGGACTGGGTGCGGCCCTCGAAGTGGACGTCCCCGGCGAAGGCGACGGTGATGCTGCCGTCGGGGCGGGGCGGGCCGCCCTTGGTGGGGGCGGCGGCGGGGGCCGTGCCGGAGGCGGCGGCGGAGGCCGCGGGC
>NZ_MECK01000410.1 GCF_014596465.1 Streptomyces sp. CBMA123
ACCGTCCTGGCCGTGACCGTCGCGGCCGTGGCCGAGGTCCGGCGCCGGGGCGTCGGCCACCCCGGGGCAGGGACCGATCCGCTGCTGGCCGCCGCCCCGCTGCTGCTCGCCGTCACCGGCGCACTGCTGCTGGCCCGGACCGCGCCGCCGCTGATCGGCGGGCTGGCCGCCCTCGCCCGGCGCGGCCGGGGTCTGATCGGCTTCCTCGGCCTGGCCCGCGCCGCCCGCGACACCTCGGGCCGGCGCCGGCCCTCCGCGCTGCCGCTGCTCGCCCTGCTGATCGCCGTCACCAGCACCGGCTTCGGCGCCACCGTCCTGGACGCCGTCGACCACAGCCGACTGCGCGCCGCCCGCCTCGCGACCGGCGGGGACATCGGGGTGACCCTGCCGGACTACGCCACCGTGCCGCCGGCGTTCACCGAGGCCGCCGCCGCCCTGCCCGGCCTGCACACCGCCGCCGCCGTCCGGATCGAGCCCAAGTCCCTGCTCATCGGCGCGGGTTCGGGCTACGTCAAGGCCACCGTCGTGGTCGCCGAACCCGCCGCGTACGCCGAGATCGCCCGCACCGCCGGCGCCGGCGGCTTCGACCCGGCGGCACTCGCCACCGCCCCCGGCGGCCCCGACACCCCGGTGCCCGCCCTGTTCAGCCGTGACCTGGCCGGGAGCCTCGCCGCCGGAGCACCCAGGCTCCACCTCGACAGCGGCGACGAACTGCGCACCACCGTCGCCGGAACCGTCGCCGCCACCCCGGCCCTGCCCGACCCCGGCCGGCCCTTCGTCATCCTCCCGGCCGGCCCGGCCGCCGAACGCCTCCCCGGACTCGGCAAGCCCAACCGCTGGCTGGCCGTCGGCGACATCGACCCCGAACAGGTCAGGACACTGCTGCGGGAGCGCGGCCTGACCCAGCCCACCGGCATCCTGAAACTCATCCAGGAGGACGCCGCCGCGTCCGGCCGCGGCACCCACGGCCTGCCACCCGGCTACACCGTCCACAGCAGCCGCGAACTGGCCGCCCAACTCGCCGACGACCCCCTCCAGCAGGCCGCCGCCCGCCTGTTCCGCTACGCGGCCGGCGCCGCCGCCGGCTTCGCCCTGCTCGCCGTCCTGCTGACGCTGCTACGGGCCGCCCCCGAGCGCACTGCCGTCCTGGCCCGGCTGCGCACCATGGGCCTGCGGCCCCGCCAGGGCCTGGCGCTGATCGCCGCCGAGGCCCTGCCCCAGGCCCTGACGGCGGCGCTGGGCGGGGGCCTGGCCGCGCTCGCGGCGGCCGCCCTGCTCGGCCCGGGCTTCGACCTGTCCACCCTGGTCGGCGCCCGGGTCGGTCACGCCCTGGGGCCCGCCGCGCTGCCGGTGCTGCTGCCCGCGGCGGGGCTGGCACTGCTGGTCTGCCTGGCCGTGGTGCTGGAGACCGCGGTCGCCGGCCGGCGCCGGCTCGCCGCCGAACTGCGGGCCGGCGACCAGCCCTGACCGGGTCCGCTTCCGGGTGCCGTCAGGGCCGGTCGGGCACCGTCAGGCGCGGTGGTACTGGACGGGGGAGTGGACCTCGCCGCCGAGCGCGCCGGCCGCGTGGCGGGCCCAGGACGGGTTGCGCAGCAGCTCGCGCCCGATCAGGACGGCGTCGGCCCGCCCGTCGGTGAGGATCTCCTGGGCCTGGGCCGGGTCGGTGATCAGGCCGACGGCCGCCACCGGCAGGCCGGTCTCGCCCCGTACCGCCTCGGCGAAGGGCACCTGGAAGCCGGGTGCGGCCTGGATCCGGGCGTCGGGGACGAGCCCGCCGGTGGAGACGTCCAGCAGGTCCACGCCGTGCGCCTGGAGCTCCTTGGCGAGGCGGACGGTGTCCTCCGAGGTCCAGCCCTCGCGGCCGTCCTCGGGGTTCTCGGTGAGCCAGTCGGTCGCGGAGACGCGGAAGAACAGCGGCAGTTCCTCGGGCCACACCGCGCGCACCGCGTCGACGACCTCCAGGGCGAAGCGGATCCGGCCCTCGAAGGTGCCGCCGTAGGCGTCGGTGCGGCGGTTGCTCTGCGGGGAGAGGAACTGGTGGATCAGGTAGCCGTGGGCGCCGTGGAGTTCGACGGCCTGGAAGCCGGCCTCCCGTGCGCGCCGGGCCGCCTCGGCGAACTGCCGGACGATGACGCCGATCTGATCGACCGTCAGCTCGTCGGGGGTGGTGTGCTCGGGGGAGAAGGCCAGGGCGCTGGGGGCGACCGGGGTCCAGCCGTGCTCCTCGTCGGGGGTCAGGGCGCGCCCGCGGTCGATCCACGGCCGCTCGGTGGAGGCCTTGCGCCCGGCGTGGCCGAGCTGGATGGCGGGCACGGTGCCCTGCTCCTTGAGGAAGGCGGTGATCCGGCGGAACGCCTCCAGCTGGGTGTCGCTCCACAGCCCGAGGTCGTACGGGCTGATGCGCCCCTCGGGGCTGACCGCGGTGGCCTCCACGATGATCAGCCCGGTGCCGCCGGCCGCCCGCGCCGCCAGGTGGGTGTAGTGCCAGTCGTGGGGCACCCCGGCGTTCTCACCGGCCGGCGCGGCGCTGTACTGGCACATCGGCGGCATCCAGACCCGGTTGGGGACGGTCAGCTCCCGCAGGGTGTACGGGGTGAAGAGGGTGGTGCTCATGTCGGGCTCCCGTGGGGTCGGCGGCGCCAGGGCGCAGGCGCTTGCTGATGCGCTTTACGTGTCACAACAATAGTTGCACGGGACGATACTTTCAATGTCGAACGGCTCCGTACACCGAAAGCGGCGCCGCCCGGGGCCATCCCCGGGCGGCGCCGCAGCCCCCGTGCTGCCGGGGCGTCAGCCCCCCGCCCCCGCGGACAGCAGGCCGCGGGCCCGGGCCGCCAGGCCGCCCGGCGCGCCCCCCCGGGGCCCAGGCCCAGCCGGGCTGGGCGGTCAGCGGGACGATCCGGTCGAGGTCGGGGTAGAGCCGGAGGTCCCCGGTGGGGCCGCCGATGAGTGGGCTGGTGGTGATCGCGTCGTCGGCGAG
>NZ_MECK01000411.1 GCF_014596465.1 Streptomyces sp. CBMA123
GTGGCACCGTGCGGGGCGCGGTCCGGGCCGTCCTCGGTGTCGGCCTCCAGGGCGTGCCAGTCGCCCCAGCGGCCGGTGGCCGCGTCCCGGGTGCGGACCCGGACGGTCCCGCCGGCCAACGCGCCGACCGGTCCGTCCCAGCCGACGCCGAGGAGTTCGAACGGCCGGGTGGTGCTCGGCGCGAGCCCGGTGCCGGCGGGCAGCGGGAGCGAGACGGTCGTCCCGCCGCCGGGGAAGTCCCGGTGTTCGGCGGGGGCGAGGGGCGTGGCGGAGGCGAGGGGCATGGCGGCGGCGGCCGGGGCGGGCTGGAGCAGCAGGATGGCGGTGCAGCCCGCGAGCAGCGCGGCCGGGAACGGGAGGCGCACGGCTCTGAGGGGGAGGCGCACGGCTCTGAGGGGGAGGCGCACGGCCTGGTCGGAAAGGCGCACGGCTTTGTCGGATAGGCGCGCAGCCTGGTTGGAAAGGCGCATACAGGGGATCGTCGCCGCAAACCGGACCGCCCGCCACGCCGCCTCGCGCCCGCTCGGCCACCCCTCCCGGCCTGCCACCCGAAGGCCGTAGGCTGGGGCGCACCATGACTGCGCCATTCGCTGCCGATGCCCGCACCCCCGTCGAGCTGCTGCACGCATACCTGCGCGGCGGCACCCCTTCGGTTGATCCCGCGGCCCCGCTGGTCACTTTCTACGACGACGCCACCGGTGAACGGGTGGAGCTCTCCGCCCGGACCTTCGACAACTGGGTCGCCAAGACCGCCAACCTCCTCCAGGACGAACTGAACGCCGGCCCGGACGACCGCGCCGCGCTGCTGCTGCCCGCCCACTGGCAGAGCGCCGTCTGGCTGCTGGCCTGCTGGTCGGTCGGCGTGACGGCGGTGCCGGCCGGCGAGCCGGCCGCCGCCGACCTGGTGGTGAGCGGCCCGGACGGCCTGGAGGCCGCCCAGGCGTGCGAGGGCGAGCGGGTGGCGCTCGCCCTGCGCCCGCTCGGCGGCCGCTTTCCGCACCGCCCGGACGGCTTCCTCGACTACGCCGCCGAGGTGCCCGGCCAGGGCGACCGCTTCGCCCCGTACTCCCCCGTCGCCCCGGACGGCCCGGCCCTGGAGACCTCGGTGGACGGGCTGCCGCTGAAGCTGACCGGTGAGCAGACCGTCGCGCTGGCCCGGGAGGGCGCGGTGCGCCTCGGCCTCCAGCCCGGGGACCGGGTGATGTCCACCCGCTCCTTCGACGACTGGGCGGGCCTGGAGGCCGGCCTGCTGGCCCCGCTGGCGGCCGGCGCCTCGGTGGTGCTGTGCCGCAACTCCCAGGGGCTGGACGACAAGCAGTGGGAGAAGCGGGCCGAGTCCGAACGGGTGACTGTGCGCCTGGCCTGACCCCGGCGGCGTCCCGGCGGGTAGGGATCCCCGCCATGGCCGAGGACGACACCGAGCACCCCCCGACCGACGAGACTCCCCCGAAGCACGCTCCCCCGAGCGCACCCGGACGCCCGCGCAGGCGCCGGCGGTGGCTGATGATCACCGCCGGCGCCGTCGCGTTCCTGCTGGTCGCGACCGGCGCGCTGCTCTGGATCGCGTACCGCAAGCTGGACGGCAACATCAGGACCGACGCGGCCACCGACCAGCTGCTGGCCAAGCTGGAGGGCGAACGCCCGAGCCGTACGGCCGGGGCCAAGGGCGCCGAGAACATCCTGCTGATCGGCAGTGACGACCGTTCCGGTGCCAACTCCTCGTACGGCGGCGCCGCCGGCACCCAGCGCTCGGACACCACGATCCTGGTGCACCTGGCCGCCGACCGGAAGCACGTGACCGCGGTCTCCGTCCCGCGCGACGTCATGGTCACCGTGCCCTCCTGCGAGAAGCCGGACGGCAGCCGCAGCAAGCCGGGGACGATGCAGTTCAACTGGGCGTTCGAGCTGGGCGGTCCGGCCTGTTCGATCCGTGCCGTCGAGCAGCTGACCGGCATCCGGATCGACCACTACGTGATCCTCGACTTCAGCGGCTTCAAGACCATGGTCGACGCGATCGGCGGGGTCGAGGTGTGCGTGCCCCAGCCGATCCACGACAAGGACGCCAGGCTGGACCTCCCGGCCGGCCGTCAGGTGCTGCACGGCGAGCAGGCGCTCGGCTACGTCCGGGCCCGGGAGAGCCTGGGCGACGGCTCCGACACCCAGCGGATGGGCCGTCAGCAGCAGTTCCTGGCCTCGCTGATCCGCAAGGTGCAGTCGCAGGGGGTGCTGCTGAACCCGGGCAAGCTGTGGCCGGTGCTGGACGCGGCCACCTCCTCGGTGAAGGCGGACGGCGGCCTGTCCTCGCTCGGCGCGCTGTACGACCTCACCCAGGACCTGCGCGGCATCCCGTCGCCGGACGTGGTGTTCCTGACCGCGCCGCGCCGCCCGTACCGCTACGACTCGGACCGGGACGAGTTCGTCCAGCCGCAGACCGCCCAGCTGTTCGACGCGCTGCGGAACGACCGGCCGGTCGCCGTCCGGCCGCCCGGCTCGACGCCCGCACCGGACGCCGGGGCGAGCCCGGGGGCCGTCTCCGGCACCGGCTCGGACGGCACGGCCGCGTCACCCTCGGCGAGCGCCTCGCCCACCTTCGAGGGACGCACCGCCGACGTGGACGCCTGCGCGCAGCACTGACCGGGGCCGCGCCGCAGGTCGGCGGCGCCCTTCCGGGAAATGCCGCCCGGGGCCACCGCTTTACCGGCGCATTGCTCTCGCATGACGGAGATCACACCCGGATCGATTACGCCGTTCGGCTCGTCTAGTGTGTCCGGATCGGGCCGCCAGTACGGGCGGGCCGCAGCCGTGACCGGTCGGAGGTGGGGATTCCCCGTGTACGAGGAGCAGCCGGAAACCGGTCAGTACCGGGCTGACCCGGCCGGCAGGATCCCCCGGCAGCAGCGTGGCGG
>NZ_MECK01000412.1 GCF_014596465.1 Streptomyces sp. CBMA123
AGGCACTGCTGCGGGCGGCCGCGCGACTGCGGCTGGCCCGCGCCCGGACCCGGCTGCGCGAGGCCCCCGCCGGAGACGGCCTGCGGAGGTGGAACGCGGCCGCCCCCGATGCCCTGGCCGCCGTCACCGCCCGCGCCGAACACGACGCGGGTGCCGCCCTGCTGGCCTGGGCCGAGGCCGCCCGGGACGACACCGCCCGCGCCCTCCTGCACGACCTGCACCGGCTGTTCACCCTGAGCCGCATCGACGCGTACGGCACACTGCTGCTCGCCGCCGGGGACATCGCTCCCGACCTGGCAGCGGACCTGCCCGACCTGCAGGAACGATCCGTCGCACGGCTGGCGGAGCACCCTCTCACCCTGGTGGACGCCTTCGACCTGCCCGAGGCCTTCTACGCCCGCCGGCCCATCGCCGGGCCGAACTACCAGGAGGCCTTCGACCCGACCGTCCCGGAGCCCTGGGCGGCCTCGGAGATCCGAAACGCCTGAAGGCCCGGGAGAGCCGAGCGCCCGCGAGGACCGCCCCGGGCCTCCCGCCGTGTCGTCGACCGACCGCCCCTACACCTCGGGCCCGTACGCGCCGAAGCCCCGGCAGACCAGGCCGTCGCGGAAGGTGAGCACCTCCGCGACGGCCCGGCCGCGCTCGTTGCGGTAGTTGATGACGAGGGTGTCGACGGAGGCCAGCACGGACTCGACGGTGAAGCGCAGGTCGGGCAGGTGCCGCAGGCCCTTCGACCAGTAGACCCGCAGGGCCTCCTTGCCGCGCACCTCACCGGCCGGGTCGCCGATCAGCTCGACGATCCGGGGCGAGGCGAAGACGACGTCCTCGGTGTAGTGGGCGAGGATGCGCTCCAGGTCGTGGGAGTTCCAGGCGGCGGCCCAGTCCTGGGCGAAGCGGGTGGCGAAGTCGTGGTCCATGGCCCAGGACGCTACGACAACCGGCCCTCCCCCGCCCGCCGTTCCACGATCCGGTCAGCTCGCCGGGTCCAGCAGCGGCACCCGTACCTGGTTGAAGCCGTAGTAGAGCGCCAGCAGCCCGTGCACGGCGAGCGCGGCCGGGGCGGACAGGAACGCCAGGGCGACGGTCAGCGGGTAGACCACCAGGCCGACCTCGAACCGCCACCGGGCGGCCCGCGCCGCCGGCACGTCCACCCGCTCGTCGAAGCAGCGGCCGGTGCGGGTGGCGTAGTTCCAGAACACGCTGAACAGCACGGCCTGGCCGACCATCACCCCGCCGTACACGGCGGCGGCGACGTTGGCCGCCGAGCCGTTGCGCAGGTTCTGGGCGACCACGGCGGTCGGGAAGGGCAGCACCGAGATCAGCATCAGCAGAAGCAGGTTGAGGAACATCAGGGTGCGGTCGACCCGGGCGAGGTGGGCGAACAGGGTGTGGTGGTTCACCCACACCACGCCGATCACCAGGAAGCTCACCACGTACGCGAAGTAGGACGGCCACTGGGCGCCGAGCGCCCGCCACAGCTCCGTCGCGCCGTGCGCCTGCGGAATCCTGATCTCCAGCACCAGCAGGGTGATCGCGATGGCGAACACCCCGTCGCTGAACGCCTCGATCCGGCCCGTGTCCGTTGTCTCCACCGGCAGAGCATCCCAGCCGGGCGGCGCCACCCCGCCGCGCAACGCCGCAGCCGCCCGCCGATCCGGACCGCCCGCCGATCCGGACCACCCGGCGGGCGGCGGGCGGCACTGTCATCACGAGTCCAGGACCAATAGAAGGTCAAGCAAAGAAAAAGCCCTGGTAAAGTGACCTGGCCGCGGCGGGAGACCGCGGCCGTCATCAGGGGGCACCACCGCCATCCCGTTCCACCGCACTTGTCACGGTGGCGGATGCCGCACTTCTCACGCCCGGCCACCCGGCGACGACCGCCCGTGCCGCCGCCGAGAGGTGACGGCGCCCCACCGGAAAGCAGGAACGGTCCATGGCTGACGAGATGGTTCGTCTGGCGCAGAAGTTCATCAACACGACCTACAACAGCGGCGCCACGCTCGGCATATCGAAGCTGGAGGAGGACGGTCGGACCGGCTGGCCGACGATGTACGCGCTGACCCGCGCGCTCCAGTACGAGATGGGCATCACCTCCCTCTCGAACTCCTTCGGCCCGACCACCCTCTCGACGCTCCAGGCCAAGTACCCGAAGCTGGACGAGTCGACCGTCCCGTCCGCGAACCTCTGCCGGATCCTCCAGTCCGCCCTCTACTGCAAGGGCTACGACGGCGGCGAGATCAACGGCCAGTACAACGACCGGGTGAAGGCGGCCGTCGCCAGGCTCAAGACCCACATGGGCCTGGACTCGGTGTTCCCGGGCAGTTCCCTCGAACCGAAGGTGGTCAAGGGTCTGCTCACCATGGACGCGTACGTCACCGTCAACGGCGGGACGGACGGCGTCCGGGCCATCCAGCGGTGGCTGAACGGCCGCTACGTCAACCGCAAGGACTTCTTCGTCATCCCCTGCGACGGGCACCACTCGCGGGACGTCGCGAGGTCCATGCTGCTCGCGATCCAGTACGAGCTGGGCATGGCCGACGGCACCGCGAACGGCGCCTTCGGGCCCGGCACCCAGGCGGGGCTGAAGGCCCACACGGTCTCGCTCGGCGCCACCGGCACCTGGTCGACGCTGTTCACGGCGGCGATGATCCTCAACAAGCGGGACGTCCCCCTCGGCGACTTCACCGCCTCGGTGAAGAGCGGCGTCGAGGCGTTCCAGTCCTTCGTGAAGCTGCCGGTCACCGGCACGGGCGACTTCCAGACCTGGGCCTCGCTGCTGGTCTCCTACGGCGATCAGAGCCGCCGGGGCTCCGCCTGCGACGGCGTCACCAAGATCACTCCGGCCCGCGCCCAGGCACTCAAGGACGCCGGCTACCAGTACATCGGCCGCTACCTCTCCAATGCCTCGACCACCAGCCTGCCGGAGAAGCAGATCCAGCCGGGCGAGCTGGCCACCATCAAGCAGTACGGCCTGCGCTGCTTCCCGATCTACCAGACCTGGAGCCGGTCGGCGAGCTACTTCAGCTACCCCCAGGGCAACAGCGACGCCTTCCGGGCGGTCGAGTGGGCGCGCTTCCACGGCTTCAAGCCCGGCACCACCATCTACTTCGCGGTCGACTACGACGCCATGGACGGCGAGGTGACCGAGTTCGTCATCCCGCACTTCCGGGGCATCCACCACACGATCAGCGAGAACTCCCCCTACCGGGTGGGCATCTACGGGCCGCGCAACGTCTGCCAGCGGGTCGCCGACGCCGGCTTCGCGGAGACCAGCTTCGTCTCCGACATGTCCAGCGGCTTCTCCGGCAACCTCGGCTACCCGATGCCGAGCAACTGGGCGTTCGACCAGATCGCCACCATCACCGTCGGCTCGGGCGCGGGCGCCATCGAGATCGACAACGACATCGCCTCCGGACGGGACACCGGCCAGGGCGACTTCGACCCCGGCTCCCCCACCGTCGCCGGGCTCGACGTGGA
Organism: Streptomyces sp. CBMA123; assembly: GCF_014596465.1. GTDB lineage: Bacteria > Actinomycetota > Actinomycetes > Streptomycetales > Streptomycetaceae > Kitasatospora. Next base: position 3,478 of record NZ_MECK01000412.1, read on the forward strand.
CCTGGACAAGGCCGCCTACCGCGACCCGATGCTCCGCGACGTGCAGAACTACCTCACCTCGATCGGCGTCCCGGAGACCGGCGGCTCCGGCTGGACCGACGACGACTGGGTCACCATCGGCGGGATCTCCACCACCAAGGCCTTCGACCTGGTACTCAGTGCGGACTGGCTGTTCACCGCGCTGGCCCGGGAGTTGAAGCTGCGCAAGGCCCTGATCCAGGCCCCCGTCCTGTGGGAGCTGCGCAAGCTCAACCCGCTCGACCCGGCCGCCGACGCCGCCGTCCGCAACGGCATCCTGGAGGACTGCAGCACCGGCTGGGGCCAGATCTTCGCCCGGGTCGCCATCGCCGCCCGCAACTACTGCCTCAAGGAGGGCCTGATCAACGGCTCCCCGCTGGCCGAACCCAACCTGCGGGAGGTCTGGGACAAGCTCCAGGACCCGGCCTACAACATCCGGTCGGTCGCCTACCTGACGGTCTACAACTCCCACCAGCTCAAGATCGCCCGCCCGGGGCTGACCACCAGCCCGGCCGACACCCAGGCCCTGCTGGCCCGGTACAACGGCCTCGGCGAGGACGCCCAGCAGTACGGCCGCGAGCTGATCGGCCTGTACAACGTGCTGGAGGGCTACAACCTGCTGTCCCGCACCAAGTGAGCACCCGCGCGGACCCGGAAGCCTCGCGGACCCGGAGCTACTCGCCCACGGCCGCCGCCCTGAACCTCCTGCTGGGGGTGCCCGGCGTCGTCCCGGTCTGGCTGCTCTACCACTTCGCCACCAACTGGCCGCTCGCCGCGCTCGGTTGGACCAGCCGTGAGCCGACGGAGAACGACGGCATCGTGCCCTGGCTGATGCTGCCCGGCCCCCTGGTGCTCGGCGCCACGATCCTCTGGTGCCTCGCCAACCGGGCCGTACGGCGCCGCACCGCCCCGCACGGCCGCCGCGCGGTGTACTGGCCGACCAGCGTCCTGCTGACCCTGGTGCCCACGTTCGTGCTGATCATCGTCCTGTAGGAGAAGAAGAGATGGAAGACGTGCAGACCGGAATCACCCGGCGGACCGCGGTCAGGAGCGCCACCGTCATCGGCACCGCCGTGGCCGTGACCGCGCTGCTCCCGGGCGTCGCCTCGGCGGCTCCGAGCGCCTCCCCGAAGGCGACCGGACTCCCGGAGCGCAAGCTCCCGACCAGCGCCAACGGCTGGACGATCGAGAAGGAGACGAACCACGTCTCCACCGTCTGGACCCGCCAGGTGGCCGGTACCGGGCTGTCGGTGGACGTCCGCATCGGCGACGTGGAGGAGATCCTCGTCCACCTGATCCGGCGCTTCCACTACGAGGTCGAGGAACTCCCGAGCGGTGACCTGCTCGGCTGGCAGGAGATCGGCAGCCTGCGCGCGGCACTGCCGGAGTCGAACCTCGCCTCCGGCACGGCCGTGCGGATCCGCCCCGGCGCCTCGGCGAAGGGCGGGCTCTTCCCGTACCAGGAAGTGGTGCTGCGGGACGTCCTCGCCGAGTGCCAGGGCGTCGTGCGCTGGGGCGGCGACGACGACGAGGTGGACGAGTCGCTGTTCTACCTCGCGCTCGGCCCGGAGGACCGCCGGGTGAACCGGCTCGCCGACCGGCTCCGCGGCTGGGGTGCCCGCCCCGGTGAGGGCGCGGGCACCCCGGTGGACGTGCTGTCCCCGGACCGCCGCGCCGAGGCGGACGGCCTGGCCCGCGCCCAGCGCGCGTCCTGACCGTCGTCGGGGCGGATGCGGCACCCGGGCCGCACCCGCCCTTTCCGACTCCGTACCGGCCCGGTCAGCCCGCGAGCTCCTCCCGCAGGCGGCGGGCGGCGCCGACCAGGCTGTCCAGCGAGGCGCGGGTCTCGGGCCAGCCGCGGGTCTTCAGGCCGCAGTCGGGGTTGACCCAGAGCCGCTCGGCCGGGATCGCCGCGAGGCCGGCCCGCAGCAGCTCGACGGCCTCCTCGGTGCTCGGCACCCGCGGCGAGTGGATGTCCCACACCCCGGGGCCGACCTCGCGCGGGTACCCGGCCCGGGCCAGTTCGCCGGCGACCTCCATGTGGGAGCGGGTCGCCTCCAAGGAGATGACGTCCGCGTCGAGTTCGTCGATCGCGGTCATGATCGCGCCGAACTCGGCATAGCACATGTGGGTGTGGATCTGGGTGTCGGCCCGGACCCCGGAGGTCGCCAGCCGGAAGGCCTCGGTGGCCCAGTCCAGGTAGGCCGGGCGGGCGGCGGCCCGCAGCGGCAGGGTCTCGCGCAGGGCCGGCTCGTCGACCTGGACGACGGCGGCGCCGGCCGCCTCCAGGTCGGCGACCTCGTCGCGCAGGGCCAGCGCCACCTGCCGGGCGGTCTCGGCCAGGGGCTGGTCGTCGCGGACGAAGGACCAGGCGAGCATGGTGACCGGCCCGGTCAGCATGCCCTTGACCGGGCGGTCCGTCAGGTCCTGGGCGTAGCGGAACCAGTCAACGGTCATCGGGCGCGGGCGGGAGAGGTCCCCGGCGAGGACCGGCGGGCGCACGTAGCGGGTGCCGTAGGACTGCACCCAGCCGTGCCGGGTGGCGAGGTAGCCGGTGAGCTGCTCGGCGAAGTACTGGACCATGTCGTTGCGTTCGGGCTCGCCGTGCACCAGGACGTCCAGGCCGGTCTTCTCCTGGTACGCGATGACCTCGCGGACCTCGGCCTCCATCCGCTCCCGGTAGGCGGACGCGTCGATCCGCCCGGCGGTCAAGTCGGCCCGGGCGACGCGCAGTTCGGTGGTCTGTGGGAAGGAGCCGATGGTGGTGGTCGGCAGCGGGGGCAGCCCGAGCCGGGCCCGCTGGGCCCCGACGCGCTCGGGGTAGGCCTGGGCGCGCCGGGTGTCGTCCGGGGTGACGGCCTCGGACCGGGCCCGGACGGCCGGGTCGCGGGTGATCGGCGAATTGGCGCGGGAGGCCAGGTCGGCGCGGTTGGCGGCGAGTTCGGCGGTGATCGCGCCGGTGCCCGCGCGCAGGCCGCGGGCCAGCAGGGCGGCTTCCCGGGCCTTCTGCTGGGCGAAGGCGAGCCAGCGCAGGATCTGCGGGTCGACGTCGCGTTCGGCGGCGGCGTCGATGGGCACGTGCAGCAGGGAGCAGGACGGCGCGACGTCGACTCGGTCGGCGAGCCCGAGCAGGGTGGCCAGGGTGGCCAGCGACGCGCCCAGGTCGTTGATCCAGACGTTGCGGCCGTCGATCACCCCGGCGACCAGGCGCTTACCGGGCAGTCCGCCGACGGCGGCGAGGTCGTCCAGGTTGGCGGCGGCGGGGCCGGTGAAGTCCAGCGCCAGGCCGTCGACCGGGGCCTTGGCCAGCACGGGCAGGGCATCGCCGAGCCGGTCGAAGTAGCTCGCCACCAGCAGCTTGGGCCGCTCGGTCAGCGCGCCCAGCTCGCGGTAGGCGCGGGCGGCGGCGCCCAACTCGGCCGGGGTGCGGTCCTGGACCAGCGCGGGCTCGTCCAGTTGCACCCACTCGGCGCCGGCGGCCTTCAACTCCGCGATCAGCCGCGCGTAGACGGGCAGCAGCCGGTCCAGCAGGGTGATCGGCTGGAAGTCCTCCGCCACGCCCGGCGCGGGCTTGGCGAGCAGCAGGTACGTCACCGGTCCGACCAGCACCGGGCGGGCGGCGTGGCCGAGCGCGAGCGCCTCGCGCAGCTCGCCGACGGCCTTGGCCGGGTCGGCGGCGAAGACCGTGTCCGGCCCCAACTCCGGCACCAGGTAGTGGTAGTTGGTGTCGAACCACTTGGTCATCTCCAGTGGCGCGACGTCCTGGGTGCCGCGCGCCATGGCGAAGTAGCCGTCCAGCGCGTCGGCGTCGACGGCGGCCCGGTGCCGGGCGGGGATCGCGCCGACGGCGACGCTGGTGTCCAACACGTGGTCGTAGAACGAGAAGTCGCCGGCCGGCACCTCCTGGACGCCCGCCTCGGCCAGCTGCCGCCAGTTCTCCCGGCGCAGTTCGGTGGCGGTGGCGAGCAGCGCCTCGGCGGTGACGGTGCCCTTCCAGTAGCCCTCGATCGCCTTCTTCAGTTCCCGGCCCCGGCCCTGGCGGGGGTAGCCGTACGCGGTGGCGAGGGTCGCCGCGGCTGCGGACTTCGTGGTCAAGGGACTCTCCTTCGCGAGCCTGGATCCTCAAGTGCCCGGCGACGGGACGAGAACGCGAAGGGATGACGAGACCGGACGGGACACCCGTACCCGGGTACGACTCCGCCTGGTGTGGTCGCCGACCCGCCCTCGAGGTCACCGGATGGCCGCGCGCGAACGGTCGCGCACGGGCAGTGGCAGGTCTTCGGACTCGCGGGCCCGCCCGTCCCCATCGAGGACAGGCACCTACTGGCCGTCGCTTCCCAGACCCGTCCCGGGCCCAGTGCGTATGACGGCGGTCGTTCCCACTCACCGCTGCGGGGCAGTCCCGGACTGGCCAGTTGAAAGGCGTCACCGGATTCCCTCTTGCGACACCCCGCCTGGCGGACGGGGCGAACCAGCTGCACCGGCCAGCCTAGGGGCAGTGCGCCGGTTTCCGGCCGGAGAATCACGCAATCGTCCGCATGGTGAGACGTCGTCAGGCGCCGGCCGGGGCCGCTCCGGGGAAGTGGAGCGGCCCCGGGTGGACGTCAGCGGGTGCTGAAGTCGGCGTTCCAGGAGGCCGTGCCCGTACCTGCCAGGCCGACCTCGTTGTAGTCACCGATCATGATCCCCAGGTGGTCCGGGGAGTCGATCCAGCCGTCGACGGCCGCGTCCGTCTTCCTGACGCCGGCACCCCGGTTCCTCACCCCCCACCAGCCCGTACTCCCGCACGTACTGCTCCTCGCCACCGCACAGGCGCTGCCGGTCGCCGCCTGGCTGACGGCCTGGACCATGGTGATCGGCGCCGCGACGGCAGCCCTCGGATCGGCCACCCTGCGCACCGCACTGGGTCGACGTGCCGGGACGGTCCTGGTCGCCCTCGGGCTACGGACGGCGGCCGCCTGGCCCTGATACGGCCCCGCCGGACCGCGCACCCGAAGGCGCCGGTCCACCACGGCCGCAAAGCCCCCCGGGCCAAGATACGCACCCGGGGGCGGGGGCGTACCTTGGCCCGGGGGCGCCGAAGTCTCGTGCGCGGGCCCGAGAGTTCCCGCCCCCACGCCCACCGGGCTTCCCGTCCGCGACCCGGGTCAGTGCTCGGCGCCGCGCCGTTCCAGCCGGGTCCCGCTGCGCAGGGTGATCGACATCAGGTCGCTGGGGGCGTCGAGTTCGAGCCGGTGCCAGCGGCCGCGCGGGACGACCACGGCGCTGCCGGGCGCCAGCCGCACCAGTTCCTCGGCAGCGCCGGGCTCGACCGGGCGGAGGTAGACCCGGACGCCGCCGGCCAGGCAGCACACCGCCTCCTCCGCCGCCGGGTGCATCTCCCAGTGGTCTGCGTGGACGTCGGCGTCGGTCTCCACGTGGAAGGTCGCGACCTGCCATGCGCCCTCGGTGCCGGAGCCGCCGCCGGCCATCCGCCGTTCGGTGGCGCGGAGTTCGCCGTCGGGGCGGAAGTGCAGCGCCGAGGCGAACAGGTCGACGACGGCGATCGGGGTGGTGGTCATGAGGACGTTCCTTCCAGTTGGGGTTCTACGGCGGCGAGCGGGCGGCCCTCCGGCGTTCCGGGCCGGCGCCGGGGCAGGACGGCGACGGCGCCGACGGCCGCCGGCGCGAACCGGACGGCGCCGACGGCCGGGCCGAGGGCGTACCCGCCGTCGAGGGCGGCCGGGTCGGTGGCCGTACCGGTGCGGTGGGCGGCGAGGGTGGCCAGGGCGGCCGGGCCCACGCGGCCGCCAAGGTTTCTGTACATGTAAAGAAAGTACTCCCGGAAGCACACCGCTGTCGAGCCGCACGAGATCAGCCGGGCATGATGGGCGCATGCAGCAGCCCTCCCCCGCCCCCCGCAAGGCCACCGGCCGCCCTCCCCGCATCTCCCGGGAGGAGGTCGTCGACACGGCCCGCCGGATCGTCGACGAGGAGGGCGTCGAGCGCCTGACCATGCGCCGCCTGGCCACCGCCGTCGGCAGCACCCCGATGGCGCTCTACCACCACGTCCGCGACAAGGAGGAGCTGCTCGTCCTGCTGCTGGACGACTACGCCGCCCGCACACTCCATCCCGTCGAACTGCCCGCCGACCCGCGCGAACGCGTCCTCGCCGCGGCCACCGCGATCCACGACGCGCTCGCCGCCTGCCCCTGGATCGTCGACGTGCTGGCCGCCGACGACCTGTTCTCCACCCACGCCCTCTGGTTCGTCGAGCAGATCGTCGACGGACTGGTCCACTGCGGCCTGACCCCGGAACGCGCCGCCCAGGGCTACCGCGCGATCTGGTACTACACCGCCGGCGAGATCGTGGTCCGCGCCACCGCCACCCGGCGCCGCACCGCCGACGACCGCCCCACCTACCGGGAGCAGGTCTTCGCCGGCCTCGACCCGGACGCGTACCCGCGGCTGGCCCAGGTCGCCGGCCACTGGGAGCCGCTGACCGCCCAGGACACCTACCGGGACGGGCTGCGCGCCCTGGTCAGCGGCCTGCTCGGGGCGAGCTGAAACGCCGAACCGGCCCGCCGGGCGCGAGGCTCGGCGGGCCGGTTCGAAAGGAGTCGCTCAGGCCCACGGGTCGGTGAACGCCCGCCCGGGAACGGGCTTGGCGATCAGCGCGACCGGCACGAAGAAGTTGACCTGCCCGATCGCGAACATCAGGGTGGCCAGCGCCTTCTCGTCGAAGTGCGCGGCCGCCTCGGCGTACAGCTCGTCCGACACCCGCTCACCGTGCGGGTTCGGCTGCAGCACGGCCTCGACCAGGGCGAGCGCCGCCCGCTCAGGAGCGGTCAGGTACGGGGAGTCCTGCCAGGTGGCCACCGAGGCGATCCGCTCCTCCGACTCACCGGCCTTGCGCAGGAATCCGGTGTGCAGGACGGTCAGGTAGGTGCTGCCGACGATCTGCCCGGCCCGCAGCTGGACCAGGCTGACCAGGCCGCGCGGGATCGAGCGGTTGCCGACGGCCCGGAACAACGCGGCCGACACGTCGGCGAGTTCGGGGACGAGCTGCGCCGGGTCGCCGGCCATCCGGGGGCGCAGCGGGATCTCGGCGGTGATCGAGCGGGTGGCGGTCGAGCGGGCGGCGGTCGAGCGGGCGGCGGTCGAGTCGGTGGTCATCGTGGTGTTCCTCTCGGATGATCGGTGCTCTCACTGACCCGACGGATCCCGGCGCACGAGTGTGACGGCCCGGCGACGTTTTTTCGTCCGTCGGTGCGATCCGGCCGTGACCGTCCGCACCGCGCCCGGGAGGAGCCGCGCCTCCAGCACCATGCCGCCGGGCCGCCGGGCCACCGGGCCACCGGCCTGGTGTCCGCCGCCGCCGCGCGACCGGGTGGACGGGCCCCGGCCGCCCCCGAGAGGTGCTCGTGGCCGCCACCGCCGATACTGGGGGTCGCAACCCGAGGCGGCCCCGGCGGCCGGCTACGGCCCTCGCCGCGCCGCGGAACCTGAGGAGCGCGCCGTGACCGATCCCGCCCCGACCGCGGGCTCCAGCGGGCCCGTCATCGTCGGCTTCGACGGCTCGCCCGAGAGCCTGACCGCCACCGAATGGGCCGCCCACGAGGCGCAGCGCCGCGGCCTCCCGCTCGAAGTCGTGGAGGCCTGGCCCTGGCCCAAGCGGGACGTGGTCGGCAGCGACCAGACCTACCACCGCGCCCTGGCCCACCTCGCCGACCGCGAGTCCGCGCTGACCGCCCTGTCCCCGGGGCTGGCGGTCTCCTCCAGCGCGGTGTCCGCCGACCCGGTCGAGGCCCTGGAGGCCGCCTCGCACCGCGCCACCGTGCTGGTGCTCGGCTCGCGCGGGCTGGGCACCCTGCGCGGCTTCCTGGTCGGCTCGGTCAGCCAGGAGGTGCTGCGCCGCTCGGCCTGCCCGGTGGTGCTGGTCCGTGCCCAGCACGACGAACCGGACGGCCCCGTCACCGTCGGCGTCGAGCTGTCCCACCCGGCCGAGGAGGTGCTGGCCTTCGCCTTCCGCGCCGCCGCACTGCGCTCGGCGCCCCTGCGGGTGATCCACGTCTGGTCCCCGCCGGCCGGCAGCGAGTACATGGCCTACGGCGCCATCGGCGGGCTGGAGGGCGAGCTCTCCAGCGTCGAGTGGAACGGCCTCGCCGAAGCCCTCGACCCGCTGCGCACCCGCCACCCCGACGTCGAGGTCACCGCCGACCTCGTCCGGGGCAAACCCGCCGTCGAACTCGTCGACGCTGCCGCCACCGCCCGCCTCCTCGTCCTCGGTCGCCGCCTGCGCCACCTGCCGCTGCGCCACCACCACCTCGGCCCGGTCGCCCACGCCGCGATCCACCACGTCCACTGCCCGGTCGCCGTCGTCCCCTACGGCTGACGAACGGCGGGCCGGCGCCGACGCTCAGCCACCTGCCCGGCCGAACGCCGAGTCGTACGGGCGCGAGCGGCCGGTCACCGTCAGTGCGATCGCGTAGAGCGAGGTCGAGGCGGTGATGAAGAGGCGGTTGCGCTTCGGGCCGCCGAAGGTGACGTGGGAGGTGGACTCCGGGGTGAGGATGCGTCCCAGGAGCGTGCCGTCCGGGTGGTAGCAGCGCACACCCGCGCCGGCGGACAGCCAGATCCGGCCCTCCGTGTCCAGATCGAGGCTGTCGAAGTGGACTCCGGGGGCGCCGTCCGCGGCGGCGAGGACCTCCCGCGGGCCGAGCGAACCGTCGTCCTTGACGTCGAAGACGAGCAGGTGGTTGGCGGCCGAGTCAGCGACGTAGAGCCGGCTGCCGTCGGGGGCGAAGCCGATGCCCGTGGGCTGGGTGAAACCGTCCGCCATCACCTCGCACCCGCCGGAGTCGGGGTCGAGCCGGTAGAGGTTGCGCTCGCCGAGCTCGCTCTCGGCGCGGACCCCCTCGTAGTCGGTGGCGATCCCGTAGGTCGGGTCGGTGAACCAGATCGCGCCGTCGTCGGCGATCACCAGGTCGTTGGGGCTGTTCAACCGCTTGCCGCGGTACTCCTCGGCGAGCACGACGACGGAGCCGTCGTGCTCGGTGCGGGTGATCCTGCGGGCGCCCTGCTCGCAGCTGACGAGGCGCCCGGCGGCGTCCAGGGCATGGCCGTTGGGGTGGCCGGCGGGGGTGCGGAAGACGCCGACGCTGCCGGTGGTCTCGTCCCAGCGCAGGATCCGGTCCTCGGGTATGTCGCTCCAGAGCAGGTACCGCCCGGCGGGGACGTAAACCGGGCCCTCGGCCCAGCGGGAGCCCTCGTGGAGCCGCGTCAGCCTCATGTCGCCCTTGAAGCGGGCGAATCGCGGGTCGATGACCTCGTAGGGGACAGGGTAGGGCCGTTCCATGGCAGTGAACCTCCGACAGCAGGGCCTTGACCGAATGACATCTTGCTGAACTCGACCAGTACAGAACCAGATATGCTGATCATGCGCAATAGCCGAACTGATGAAGGGATTCCCATGGACGACATCGACCGCGGCCTGCTCGCCCTGCTCCTGGAGGACGCCACGCTGTCCTACGCCGCCCTCGGCCAGGCCGTCGGCCTCTCCGCCGGCGCGGCGCACGAGCGCGTGCGCAAGCTGCGCGAACGCGGCGTGATCCGCCGCACGACGATCGAGGTCGATCCGGCCGCACTCGGGCTCACTGTGCTGGCCCACGTCCTGGTCGACTCCAACGCCTGGATGGGCGACCCGCCCACCAAGGAGGCGCTGCTGGCACTCCCCGCCGTCGAGGAGGCCCACATCGTCGCCGGTCCGGCCTCCCTGCTGCTCAAGGTCCGCACCTCGCGCACGGAGGAACTCCAGGACGTGCTGCGGCAGCTCCACGCCGTCCCGGGGGTGACCAGCACCTCGACGATCGTCGTCCTGGAGACCTTCTTCGAGCGCCCCCTCGCCCCGACCGCCACCCCTCCCACCGCCGGGCCCAGGTGAGGCGGGACGGGACCGCACCAGAGAGGAGCCGGACCGGTCCCGGCGCGGGCGTCTCCGGCGGGCAACGACTGGGGCGTGCGGCAGGGCCGCGGCCGTCCGCACGACCACCAGGCTGACCTTGAGCAGCACGACGGTCGACCGCCGACCGGTTGTGCTGGCAGAGGATTTCGCCACTGCTCATCCAGACCTGCGGCACAACTGGATTAGAGAATGCTCCATTTGAGCTCGTCGTGGCCGGAGCGTAGGCCCTGAATGCGGCGACGAACCTCTTCGAACGTCGGGCTTCCAGCGGATGCTCGTTTGGCGTTCGTCGTGATCATCCTCAGTTCCCGCAGACCGGACAGCATCGGAAAGCCCTCCCACGAGGTCACGTCGAAGCCGTACCGGTCGGCGAACTCCTGGTAGTGAGTTGATCCGTAACCGAAGCGGCGGCAGTGGATCTCGACCGTGACGAGGTCGAGCTCGGGCTGCCCGAAGCAGGCGGTGTCCCAATCGCACAACACAGCCGCCCCCTGGTGGTGGAGGGCGTTGCGGTGCTGTGGATCGCCTTGCAGCAACCCGGGGGCCAGGACGTAGCGCATCTGGCGTCGGGCGTCCTCCAACTCGGACAAGCGCCTTTTGAGGAAGGCGAGTTCGTCCTGCGGGAGCGCGGTCGTTTCCGCGATCGAACGCGCGATCGCCCCGACCATGTCGACGGGGCGCACTTCGAAGGGAGGAGGCGGAAGCTCGTGAAGCGCACGGAGTGGACTGGCGAGGTGCGCCGCCGGGACGGGGTGGCCAGGCTGAGGAAGGTAGTGCCAGAACGTCACGGCATGCCCGTCGGCGATGACCGGCTGCTCCACCGACAGCAACTCGACGGTGGGGAAGCCGTGTGCGGTGAGCCACCGCACCAGCTGCACGGTGCGGCGCACACTGGTCAGGGGCGTGCCGGCCCTGGCGACCTTGGCGACCGCCCCGGCAGCCGGCAGGAGGTAGACGGCGTTGGTGTGACCGCGCAGCATGACGGCGTCGGCCGGGTCGAGCCCGACGTGATCACAGGCGGCATTGAGGACGTTGACAACCTCGGACTCGGCGAACCCGCCGATCCGGACCGGAGCACTCATACTTGCCAGGCTGACGGGCGGCAGACCGATCTGTCACGTCGCACCGGTCGGGAGTCCCAGGAGTTCGCCGAGTTCTCGGGCGGCGCGGGGCCGTACGTTCTCCGGCGTTATCTTGATGATGTCGGCCGCTCGGGCGCCGAGGATCTGGGTCCGGTGGTTCTCAGGCACCGTCAAGTAGGTGTCGCGGGCCAGTTGGCACGCCTCGGACACGCTGCGCTGCTTGACCAGGCACATCGCCTGCTCCAGGCGCAGCAGCGCCGGGTCGATGCCGGTGTGGTCGGGGTAGAGGCGCAGCGCCTCATCCTGGGCCCGTCCGGCTTGCGCCGTGTCGCCGAGCGCGGTGTGGGCGCCCGACAGGTACAGCTGGAGGCGCCGGTAGGGGAACGCCCAGGCGTCGTCTCCCTCGACCGTCGGCCGGCTGCGCTCGAACAGGTCACGGGCCTGCATGATCGCCGCGCGGGCGCCCTCCTCGTCGCCCCGGTGCGCCCTCACACGGGCGTCGGCGACGAAGGCGAAGGCCCCGGTGGCAGTTGGGCGCCCGCGGTTGAGCAATACGGCCTCGTGGGTGAGGGCGGCCGCCTCCTCCAGGGGACCGTAGTAGAACGGAAGCATCGCCGCCTGCACCCGCACCCGGGTCCGCAGCTCGCGGTTGCCACTGTCGTCGGCGGCCGACCTCGCGGTGCCGTACCAGTCCCGGGCCTGTTCCTTGCGTCCGAGCTTCATCAGGGCGTCAGCGGTCAGTGTGGACAGCACCGCGAGCATCTCGGACAGCCGCACCTGCACGATCGCGGGCTGTCGTTCCTCGGAGTACTGACGGACTTCCTCCATGGTCGCCAGAAGCCTGGCCAGCATCACCATCGGAGGATCGCTTACGTACTCGCGCCGCAGGGTGAGCAACTTGCTGTCCAGGGATTCCAGCTCACCGCTGGTGAGCGTCGTGGCGGCCAGCGTGCGCTCGATGGCGCGGCGGTGGGAGCGCGCCAGCGCGTCCAGCGGGTCGCCAACACCGATCAGGGCAGGAGCTGCCGTGGAGCGGGGCGCTGGAAGGCGAATCTCGGCGGGTACCTGGAACGCCGCCCCGGAGGAGGGAGGGTCTGTCCGGTAGCCGCCGGCAAGACCCAGCCCCTGCGTGTCGGTCTCGTACACGCGGCAGAGTAGGTCGATGGTCTGCATCCGGGGCATCCGGACACGCCGCTCCCACACACCCAGCTGTTCAGCGTCCAGACGCGGACGGTCGAATCCGGAGGCCGTACACAGGGAGACCAGTTCGGCGACCGCGCGCTCGCGTGTCCACCCCCGAGCGAGGCGGTGAGCGCGAAGCCGGCTGACCTCGCAGCACTCGACGATCGCGGACACCGTGGTGTCGATCACCCAACTCTCCGCTGCGGCAGCAGCCCTGATACGCGCTGCGCAGGACGGCCCGTGAGCCACGGCCCACCTCCCTGTCACCAACAGGAATCCTAGCCACCCGACGTTACTGATCGAGAGTCAAAAACAGTAACTCATTACTGATTTATCCGAATCCGAGGTCGGAACCAGCGAGTTCGAGCAGAAACAGGAACTTCTTCGGTTTGCCGAGCAGCCGTCACTCGGCGAATCTCAGTGGGCACGCGATGAGTACCGCCCGAAAGCCCCCGCCGACGGCCCGGGAGCACCTGCCCCACGTACAGCCCGGAGGAACAGTCATGCACCGCGTCTTCGAGTACAGGACCCCGCTGAGGACCGCCTCGGTGGGCGTCATCCGAAACCAGCTCCGCGACCGAGTGAGCAGCCTCGCCACCGTCGCCCTCGACGACGGTAGGGCCTACGCGCTGCGCGTGTGCAGCTCGGAGTTCGTCACCAACGCGATCAAGTACGGCAGCGGACCCGCCGATGAGACGACCGAGCTGCTCGTCGTGGGGGAAATCCACACCCAGCGAAGCCGGCTCCGGATCACTGTCACCGACCCCCGCCGGACGGTGCCCGACATGGGCAGTCGCGCCGAGGACCTGAACGCGACCGGAGGCCGAGGGATCACCGTCGCCATGGGCTACGCGGACGACACCGGGTGGTACCAGCATCTCGACTCGCAGGGACGGGCCGTCGGCTGGTCGGTCTGGTTCGAGCTCGACGTGCAACTGCTGGAGGACTTCGGCCAGGCCACCGCCATCGCGGAAGTGCAGCCGGAGAGCCTCATGCCGACGGTGTCCTGCCCGGAGGCCGTCGCTGTGCTCAGCCCGCATCACGCAGCCTCGTTGCGCTGCCCGACCCGGCGCGGCAGCGAGCGCACCGCCGCGTAAATGGTGAGGCTCAGCCGAAGCGATCAGCTACCGGTCCGCCCATCGTGAGTCGGGACGCTCGGGTCGCCAAGCCCGCCCCGCCGTCTTCCCCCGTCCCGCAGTGCGGGAAGACGGCGGTCCGCCCGGCCGCCCCCGACCGAGCGTGCCTGCGCGTCAGCGGACAGGTGCGCGGTCCAAGCGGCCAACATGGCCGTGCTGCGCACGGGCGGCGCCCACCACCACCGCCTCGGCCCACTGCCATCCGAGGCCGCCCGCCAGCTGCTCGCCGTCACCGCCGGCCGCGCCGGACACGGACGGGACCTCGCGGTCCTGGCCGACCGGTGCCGCGGTGTGCCGCTGGCCCTCACCCTGGCCGGTGCCCGCCTCGCCGCCAGCCACACCACCCTCCCCATGGCCGCCCCGGTGGCCGGAACACCCATGGACGCCATCGTGACCCACGCCCTCGACCAGGCCTACTCGGCCCTGTCCCCGGAAACCGCCGCCGTCTTCCGCGCTCTCGGCGCTCTGCCCCTGCCGTCCACCCGGATCGACGCAGCGATGGCGGGCGCCGCCTGCGCGCTCGACCCGGCCGCCACCGACGGCCACCTCACCACGCTGGTGAAGCACGGACTCATCACCCCCGCCGACGACGGCCCCGACCTGTACGTGTTCGCCGTCGCGGACGGCCGCCGCCACGCCGCCGCCCTCGGCCGGGACGTGGGCAGCCCCGAGCAGATCGACACCGTCCGACGACGCGCCCTGGACTGGCTGCAAGCCGAAGCCACCGCCGCCTCCCGCGCCGCACACCCCTTCCGCCGCCACGCCGAGCCGCACCTGCGCTACCCGCCGCCGCACCGGGTCGCCCTCACCACCCCCGAGCAGGGCCTCGCCTGGCTCCGCACCCGCGGAACCTACCTGCGCACCGCCCTGGAGACCGCCGACGCCCACGGTCTGGACGACATCACAGCCCACCTCGCCCACGCCTTCTGGCCCTGGCTGCTGCGCGAACGCAACTACCCGCGGTGGCTGTGGACCTACGAACTCGCTGTCCCCGCCGCCCAGCGTCTTACGCAGTCCGCGCCCAGCCTCGCCAGCCGGTTCCTGCTGTCCGACCTGTTCGGCGCCCGCTGCAACGTGCGGCGCGCCACCGGCGACCACGGCGGCGCCATCGAGGACCGCGGTGCCGCCCTCGCCCTCGCCATCGAGGACAAGGACGACATCGGCCGGGCGCAGCACCTGCACGGCCTTGGTGTCGCGACCCACGCATCCGGTGATCCCGAGGTCGCACGGGTCTACCTGAATGAGGCGCTGTGCCGGCGCTCCGCGCTGGGGAACCAGCGCGACACCGGGGTCACCCGCGTGGCGCTCGCCGTCGCACTGTACGACCTCGGCGAAGCCGACACCGCCCTGGCCTGCCTGCGCGAAGCCCGCGCCGAGTTGCACGCCGCCGGCGACGGCCTGAACACCGGCCGGGCCCTCGCATGGCAGGGCCGGATCCTGGCCGAGCGAGGCGAGCACGGCCCCGCCGTCGCCTTCCTCGCCGGGGCGCTGAACATCTTCATCGTCCAGAACGCCCGCCCGTGGCAGGGGCGGGTCCTGCTGTGGGCGGCGGAGAGTGCGGGTGGCCAGGGGAACACGAACATGGCCCGGGAGATGCTGCGCCACGCCCGCGAACCGTATGCGGGTAGTCCGTCCGATCTGGAGGCCGTGGCCGCCGCCGCAGACCGTCTGGGGATCGCCCTGTGACTCCCGACGAAAGCCGTCTGGCCCTGTACACGGCCCCTTGGCGCCAGGGCCTTGACCTGCGCTGTGCCACCTTGCTCAAGGACGGCGCCCACCACTCCTGTCGCCTGCCCAAGTGGACCGTGCCACCTTCGCGCAGCGGTCGCCGCTCAGGCTGCTATGGCCGCCTTCAACTGCGTCAACGCGGCCTGCGCCTCCTCACGGACATCCGGCAGGCCCCGGCTGGCACGCACCACTCGCTGAACCTGGTGCGGCAGCCGGTGTGCCACCGCTCCCCGCACCGCCGCCGTCAGGTTCTCCCGGGCGGCCTGGTGGTCACCCCGCAGCGCAAGGACCTGTCCCGCGGTGATCGCGGAGATGATGCGCCACTGCGTAGTGGTGTGGAGCCGGGGCGTGGGTGCACGCTCCAGAACGCGGACGGCCTCCTGGACACGGCCGGTGGCGGCGAGACCCCGGACGTGGACCTCGTGGTGGCTGAAGTCGGAGAACAGGGGTGTCGTTCGCGCCACGTCCAGCAGCCGCAGGCTTTCGGTGACCGCGTCGTCGAACACGGCCCGGTTTCCGGCGCTGCCGGCGGCGCGGGCCAGGAGGATGACGGCCTCGGCCCGCTCGTCCGCTGTGCGGGCGGCGTCCCGGGCCCGGGTGAGCCGATCGACGGCGGCTCCCAGGAGACGGGCCTTGCGCAGTTCGTTGCCGTGGTGGCGCAGGGCGTAGGTGTGCAGGACCGGATCGCCGAGGCGCCGGGCGACGGTCAAGCCTTTGCCAGTCCATCGGGCCGCGGTGGCCAGGCGTTCATCGGGCAGGACGTGGCCCAGGGCGACGCCGAGTCCGACGCGGGCGCGGGCGAGCAGCCACAGCACGTCCGTCTCGGTGCGGCCGTCGGCGACGCGGGCCTCCAACCGGGCGACCAGGGGCCACAGTTCGTCGACGGCGGCGCTGGCCTGGCCGGCCTGGCGGGCGATCTCGGCCAGCCTCAGGACGCTCTCCGCGAACTGGATCATGGCGTGGTGGTCTCCGTCCACATCGTCGGTGATGCCGAAGCAGTGCGGCGGGAGGCGGAGCCGGTCGGCGATGTGCCGCAGCGCGCCGATGTCGGTGATGGTGCGCGAGCCGGTCTCCACCCGGGACACGTAGCTGGTGGAGTAGCCGAGCAGGTCCGCGAGTTCCTGCTGAGGCAGGCCGTGGAGCTCACGGTAGAAGCTGAGGATCCCCGCCAGGCTGCGCCGACGCAGGATGTCCTGGGCTCGGGGCGTGGTCCAGTGCCACTGGATGCCGTCGCGTGGCGCGAGCTCCACGGGTCAGTCCCGGTCGAGGAGTTCGTACCAGCGGGCGATGGAGTCCTTGTAGCCCTGCGGCATGACGAGCGCGTCGATCTCGTGCCGGTGGAAGAGCCCGGCCTCCTTGTGTTCGTGGCTGACGACGGGGGGCTTGTCAGCGCCGACGGCGGTGCAGCCGTAAGTGACGATGAAGACCTTCCGGCCGGGCAGCGGCTCGTACATCCACGTGTCGAGCAGTGTGCCGGCGCTGGCCGTCCAGCCGCTCTCCTCGCGGATCTCGGTCTCCACCCGCTCGGCGGGGGTCTCGTCGCCTTCGAGCTTGCCTCCGGGCAGCTCCCACTCCTGCCTCTCGTTCTTCAGCAGCAGGACGCGCCGCTCACCGTCGAGGACGACCCCCTTGATCGAGATGGGGAACTTCGCTGGGACGTAGGGCTGTTCGATCTGGGTCACGCCGTCCTCCATGGTGTGTGGTCAGGCGCCGGTGGCCCGAACGTAGCAGCCCCGGGCCGCCCCGACGCGCCCCGTCCCTGTGATCGCGAGTTGACAGTTTGTCACTGTACGGCGGCGGCGAGAGCCGACGACAGTTGTGGTCTCCCATCCCATCTGCCTCCAGGGGGATCCCCATGACTTCGAACACCCTCGGAGTGGACTTCTTCGCACTGGACTCCTGGACGGAGCCCCCCGGTGAGCTGCGTGAGCGTATCGGGGCGACGCTCCGAGAGCGCGGCATAGCCGGCCTGACCGGCGCGCGCGGCCGCCACGACGCCCTGAAAGTCGCGCGCCTGCTGCTGGCCGAGTTGCACCCGCACCGCGACAGCGGCCCGGACGGACTGACCACCATCCGCGACACCGGACGCCAAGGCCACCGCATGGGCCTGGCCGGGCTGGGCCACAGCGATCTCGCCGTCCACACCGAGAGCTCCCAATTGCCGAGTCCCCCTCGCTTGGTCATACTCGTCTGCCTCCAGCCCGGCCGCGCCGGCGGCGAGAGCATCCTCGTCGACGGGCGCGCCGTTCTCGGCGAGCTGGCTGGCTTCCGGCCTGCGGCGCTGGAGGCCCTGTCCGCGCCGCGCGCAGCCTACTTCGGCGGCGCCGACGGACTCTTCGCCCCTGTCCTGGAAGACCTTCCGTCACGACGCTGGCGCGTCCGCCTGCGCCAGGACGAACTGGCCCGCTTCTCGCCGGAGGCGCAGGCTCAGATGCCCGCACTGCGCACCGCGATCGCTCGGCACACCGTCTCGGTGCGCCTGACCGCCGGACAGGCGATCCTCCTCGACAACCACCGCTTCCTGCACGGCCGTGCGGCGTTCACGGGCGAGCGGCTGCTGCTGCGCGCCCTCGGGCCGGCGCACAGTGCGCTCGGCCTCGAACCCGGGTTCGCTGCGCCGTGGAGCGCGGCCGAGGGCGCCAAGGATTCGGCGTGTCCGGCTCCTGCCGGCCGGACTGGTCCAGCAGCCGTGAAGCCGTGTTGAACGATCACGGCCACACCTCCCGGGCCGTCTCCACCGCCACTCCCCACACCTCAACCCGTTGAACAAGAGGCAGGCCAAGATGCGCGAAACCCTCGGAAAGGAACCCCCGGACATGACCGGTTCAGTCCCCGCCCTCGCCCGCTCCGCCGACCGACTCGAAGTCCTCGACACCAGTGTCCTGTGCCTGGTGCGGGCAGCCGTGCCGCAGCTCGCGCCGGAGCACCATACATCCATGGACCAGGTGTGGGCGGAGGCCGTCCAGGCGAACCCGGACCTCTTCGACGGCCCGGCGGTGGTGTGCACCGCCACCGAGCATGACGGCGACTGCCTCGTCCTGTCCTGGGCTCCCGTCACCTACCGGTACTTCGCGCTGCGCCGTGTGTCGGGAGCGCCCCGGGTGTCGTCCATGTTCGTGACCGTCGCTCAGTCGACTGACGTGGGCGGGGTGTTCGTGGGCCGGATGTCCGCCTCGACCGCGACTCCCGGACGGTGGCAGCTGCCCGGCGGCAACGTCGAGCCGCCGGTCGACGGCTCGCTGCTGGACGACGGCGAGCTGCGCCGTCAGGCGTGCCGGGAGCTGGCCGAGGAGGTCGGCGTGCACGCGGCCCCCGAGGACCTGAGACTGTGGGCAGTCACGCGCGGTGAGAACGGCAACATCGGCGTGCACTACGAGGCACCGCCCCTGCCGGAGAGGGTCGTGCGCGAGCAGTTCCAGGCATTGGTCCAGGCGGAGACCGTCAACGGCCACACCCCGGAACTGGACCGGATCACCGTCGTGGATGGGTCGGCTGCCGAACTGGAGGGCCCGCACGCGGACTACCTCGAAGCCCTGCTCCACCGCCGCGTGGGAGGGCCTGATGACGCGGGGAGGACCGATGAGTGACACTGGCAGAAACCCGCGCTGGCTCCTGAACGCTGCCCAGGGTCTGCGGACGGCGGAGCAGTCGGGCCTGGCCACGACCCCGCTGTCCCAGCTCCACCCGGAGCTGACGCTGGAGCAGGCGTACCGCGTTCAGGCGGCGGCGATCGATCGCCGCCTGGCCGGCGGGGGGCGCCTCGTCGGCCACAAGATCGGCCTGACATCGACGGCGATGCAGGAGCAGATGGGGGTGAGCGAGCCGGACTCCGGTGTCCTGCTGGAGAACATGGTGCTGCCGTGCGGCGGCGCGGTGCGCACGGCGGGCCTGCTCGCCCCCCGTGTCGAGGCCGAGATCGGGCTGCGGCTCGGTGAGGACCTCGCGGGGCCTGACGTCGATGGCCGGAGAGCCCGTGCCGCCGTGGCCGAGGTGTTCCTCGCGCTGGAAGTGATCGACACCCGGTACGGGAACTGGGGGATCACTTTGGAGGACAGCGTCGCCGACAACGCATCCTCCGCCCGCTTCGCCGTCGGCGAACCCGTCGCGTTCCACCCCGACATGGACCTGGGCCGCATCTTCGTAGCCGTCCACGTCGACAATCAGCTGACCTGCAGTGGCTACGGCAGAGACGTCCTCGGCGACCCCGTGAACGCGCTCCTGTGGCTGGCCCGCCGTCTCCACGGCCTCGGCACCGGCCTGCACGCCGGTGACATCGTCCTCCCCGGCTCGGTGCACGCCAGCATCCCGCTGCTCGCCGGCACGAGGGTCGAGGCGTCCTCGCCCCGGCTGCCCGCTGTCCTGCTACGCGCGATCTGACCGGCCGCGCTCATTCGGGCACTTCACATCGCCCTTCTTCTGGAGCACCCCTATGCCCTCACACCGCACGACCGGCGTCGCCGTGCTTGGCGCCGGCTTGATCGGCCTGGACCTGCTGGACAAGATCCGGCGTTCGCCGCTGCTGGACTGCCGCCTCGTCGCGGGCCGCAACAGCCAGACCCTCGGCCTGAGGCGGGCAGCCGAGATGGGCTACCCGACCACGGACGGCGGCATCACCGCGCTGATGGAGTCCATCGACGGCATCGCCGTGGTCTTCGACGCCTCCAACGCCGACTCCCATGCCGAGCACTGGTGCCACCTGGAGCCCACGAACGCCCTGCTCGTCGACCTGACCCCCAGCGGCCTCGGCACAGCGACCATCCCCACCGTCAACGGGGCTGACGCGCTGACCGAGCGCCACGTCGGCCTGGTCAGTTGCGGCGGACAGGCCGCGATCCCGATCCTGCACGCCCTCGCCCAGCACCAAACACCCCGCTACGTAGAGGTGGTCTCCACCGGCGCCAGCCGCAGCGCCGGCCGGGCGACCCGGCTGAACCTGGACGAGTACATCCACACCACCCAGCAGGCCGCCCGCCACTTCACCGGCGCCCCCACGGCGAAGGTGCTCGTCAACATCAGCCCGGCCACCACACCACCGTCCTTCCGCGTCACCCTGACCTGCCTCGTCGACGCCCCCGACCCCGAGACGATCCGCTCCCTCGTGGCCGACGCCGCGCACCGAGTCCAGCAGTTCGTCCCCGGCTACGCGGTGACCGCGCTGGAAATCGCGGCCGAACGCGTCACCGCCACCGTGGAGGTCACCGCGACCGGACGCCGCATCCCCGCCCACGCCGGAAACCTGGAGATCATCAACGCCGCGGCGATCCAGGTGGCCGAGGTGCGCGCGGGCACCCACCCGACCAGAGGAGCCCGCTCATGACCACCAACCTGCCCCGGGTCCTGCTCCACGACCCGACCCTGCGCGACGGCCACCACGCCGTCGGCCACCAGCTCACCCGCGAGCAGTTGTCCGCCTACGCGGCCGCCGCCGACCGCGCCGGCGTGCCCGTCATCGAAGTCGGCCACGGCAACGGGCTCGGCGCCTCCTCCCTGCAGATCGGCCGGGCCAAGCTGACCGACACCGAAATGCTCGACGCCGTCCGCGACGTGCTCACCAACGCCCGCATGGGCGTCTTCATGGGCCCGGGCTGGGGTACCGGCGACGACCTGCGACTGGCCGTCAGCCACGGCGTGCAAGTGGTGCGCCTCGCCGCGCACTGCACTGAGGCCGACGTCACCGAACGCCACCTCGGACTCCTCGCCGAGTGGGGCGTCGATGCACACGGCGTCCTACTGATGAGCCACATGGCCAGCCCAGGCCAACTCGCCGAACAGTGCGCCCTCATGGCCGGCTACGGCGCCCAGGCGGTCGGGATCTACGACTCCGCCGGCCACTACCTCCCTCAGGACGTGGCCGAGCGCATCACGGCGATCGCCGAAGCCGTCGACGTGCCGGTCATCTTCCACGGCCACAACAACCTGACCATGGCCACCGCTAATTCGGTCGCCGCCGTCGAAGCCGGCGCCAGGATCATCGACGCCTGCGCCCGCGGCTTCGGAGCCGGGGCGGGCAACACGCAGATCGAGGCCCTGGTCCCGGTCCTGGAACGCCTCGGCTACTCCACCGGCATCGACCGGCCCGCCCTGTTCGCCGCCGCCGACCTTGCCGAGCAGCAGCTGATGAAGGCCCCGCCCCACACCGACTCCGTTGCCGTGATGAGCGGCCTGTCCGGGGTGTTCTCCGGCTTCAAGAACCGCGTCCTCGACATCGCCGCCCGTGAAGGACTCCACCCCGGCGACCTGTTCGCCGAACTCGGCCGCCGCCAGGCCGTCGCCGGCCAGGAAGACCTGATCCCCGACGCCGCCTCCCACCTCAAGGAGATCACCATGCCCGTACACGACCAGCCCGCCCCGGAGATCCACCCCCGCCTCCACGACCTTCTGGTGGGCGAACTGCGCATCGAGCCCGACACCCTGGACCCGGCCTCGACGCTGGAGGAAATCGGCCTGGACTCCCTGGCCGTGGTGGAGCTGTCCGTGCTGCTGACCGAGGAGTTCGGCACCCCGATCACCGAGGACCTGGTCACCGGCCTGCGCACCCTCGACAACCTGAACCGGTACTTCACGTCGAACAGCCAGAAGGGATGACCGAAGCCATGGCCACCACCGCGCACCCGCATATCGGACCGGCCTGGACCATGACACCTGGCACCCGACCCGACCGCTACGCCTCCGCGCTCACCAGCGGTGCCAACGTCGCACTGGTGGACCTCGAGGATTCCGTCGCCGCCGACGCCAAGGACACCGCCCGCCGCGGCGCGCGGGCGTTCTTCGCCCAGGACGGCGGGCTCTGCATCCTCGGCATCCGCATCAACGCGCTGGCCACCCGGGACGGCATCAAGGACCTCGCCGCCCTCGCCGCCTACCCCCGCAAGCCCGACCTCATCCTCCTACCCAAGACCGAGTCCGCCCGCGACATCCACCTCCTGTCCGCCGTCCTCGACACCCCGGCCTACACCCCGGACCTGTTCGCCCTCATCGAGACGCCCCGCGCCATCGACCACCTGCCCGAGATCCTGACCGCGCCCCGCCTGTCCGGCGTCGTCTTCGGCTCCGCCGACTACTCCCTCGAACTCGGAACCGGGACCGGCTGGGAAGCGATGCGCCACGCCCGGCACACCATCGCCAACTGCTGCGCCGCCGCCGGCCTCATGGCCATCGACACCCCGTTCTTCGACCTCCACGACCTCGACGGCCTCATCGCCGAGGCGCGCCGGGCCAAGGAGATCGGCTTCCACGGCAAGGGCGCCATCCACCCCCGCCACCTGCCGCATATCACCGAGGTCTTCCGCCCCACCGACGAGGAGATCGCCGAGGCCCGTGCGGTCGTCGCCGCCGCCGAGCAGAGCGGCGACCACATCACCTCCGTCGACGGCCGCATGCGCGGCACCCCCTTCTTCGCCCGGGCGCGCCGCCTCCTCGCCAGCATCGGCGAACGACCGGAGCAGCCGAAGTGAGCGCCGAACCGCCGCAGGGCTACCGCTACGTCGGCGCGGGACGCGTGCGCGAAGTCGTCGGCCTCGGCTACCGCGACCTCACCGAGGGCCTGACCATCGAACACCGGCCCGGCCGCACCATCACCGAGACCGACAACACCCTCATCACCACGCTCAGCGGCAACGACGCCCCGCTCCACCTCGACGCCGTCTACGCCGCCCACACCCCCTGGGGCCGCATCCTCGTCTGCAGCGCCGTCACCCTCGCCGTCATCGGCGGCATGACCGCCCGCTCCGTCAGCGGCCTCACCACCGCCAACCTCGGCATGGCCGACGTGCAGTTCACCCACCCGGTCTTCGTCGGCGACACCCTCTACGCCGAAACCGAGATCACCAGCCGCCGCACCTCCCGCAGCCACCCGGACACCGGCGTGATCACCTGCCGCACCACCGGCCTCAACCAGGACGGCGCGCAGGTCGTCGCCTTCACCCGGACCTTCCTCCTCCCCCTCGACCCCGGCACCATCCGCACCCTCACCAACTACTAGACGGGAGCACCGTGAGCAGCGAACTCACCTTCGTCCAGGCTGGCGACACCCTGGCCCACGAGTACGAGAAGATGGCCGAACGCAGCTTCGGCCACACCGTCGGCGACATCACCCACCTGCACGGCCACGCCGACATCCGCGTCGCCGTACGCTCCGGCAAGGTCATCGCCGGCGGCCTCGGACTGCTCCTGCCGCAGTACTTCGGCGGCGCCCCCGTCCCCAGCGCACTTCTCGCCGCTGGAAGCGTCGCCCCCGAAGAACGCGGTAACCACCTGGCCGCCCGCATGGTCCACGAACGCCTGCGTCCGCTGCGCGAGCGCGGCGCCGTCATCTCCAGCATCTCCACCCTCTCCAACGGCTATGCCCGACACCTCGGTTGGCAGGCTCCCGTCGCGGTTTACGCCCACGCCGTCCACACCGACGACCTCAAACGCTCCTTCGACGCCGGAGACTTCCGCATCGAGACGGGCAGCGGGCCGGAGGCCCTCGACCTGCAACAGGACCTCGCCCGGCACTGGAACGGCCCCGTCCAGCGTCCCGCCTGGTGGGAGGACTGGAAGACCGCCAAGAACAGCCTGACCACCTACAGCTTCCATCGGCCCGGCGCTCCGATCTCCGGATGGCTCTCGATCACCACCAGCCGACGAGAGCGACACGGTACCGACCTCACCGTCCACGATTTCTGGGCACACGACCACGAATGCGCCGCCGCGATGCTCGCCTTCCTCGGCCGCTACAACAGCCGCGCGGACACCGTCCACTTCCGCCGCGGCGCCCTGCCGCCCACGCCCCTGCTGCTGCACAATCTCCACCGCTACCAGGTCACCACCCGAGCCTGGCATCCGTGGATGCTGCGCATCCTCGACCCCCGAGGCGCGGTCCGCCTGCGCGGGTGGCCCCACGACCTCGACCTGGAACTGCTGATCGAGATCGGCGAAGCAGCCCCCCGCACGACGCACCGCCGCTACCTCCTCCGAATCTGCGCCGGCGCCGCCGACCTCACCCCCGCCCGGGACGAAGGCCAGGTGACGCTCACCAACGGCCAGTTCGCCGCGTGGTACGCCGGAGGCCTCCGGAGCCCCGAGGCCGCCCGACTCTCGGGTATCCGGGCCCGCTCCGACGCGTCCCTCGCCGCGTTCATCCGGGTCACCGCCAACGAGGAACCCTGGCTACCCGACCACTTCTAGGTTCGAGCTCCACCGCACAGTCAGGAACGAGAGCCCCGGTCGACAGCAGTCACACTCCCAACCGGATGTCCGAGCATAGGCGGTGGGCCTCTGGCGCGAGATCCAAGCCGCCACGGGCCACCGAGGAAGGCATCGGCGAACTCTGCCCCAGCACGGCACGAAGTTCCCGGGCTAGGGCCGATAGGCGAGTACCCGCGACGACCTGCAACAGTGATGGATGACAACAGCGAGTTAGTGGTCGTTGTTACATTGTTCGCTCGACCATGCTCATGGATCCGACGTTCGAACCCACCCGCTTCTTCCTGGCCAAGCACCGATCCGCACCGGAAAGTACGTCTACGACAACGGCGTCTACTACGAGGTGGCCGGACTCTGGCGACTCACCGCCGACACGCCCGCCTGACCACGGCCGGCTTCGCCCCCGACCGCGGGCCACCCGTCATACCGGGGAGCAGGAGCGCCGTTCCGGCTTCCGAACAGTGACCGGCCCCGGGAGAGCGGCGGGTGGCTCGGCGCGTCGGCGCGGGCCGCGCCCGCTTCGGTGGCGAGGCCGGTCAGTGGCAGTGCGGCAAGGAGCGCCGTCGTGGGAAGCGATCGAGCCGCCCCGGCCGGCTGGTCCGAGGACCAGCCGGCCGGGCATCCGGTGGATCGTCCCCCCGAGCTCACCAGCAGCCGGCGCCGGTCGGCGATCGTGGCGGCCTCCTGGGGCGTCGGAGTCCGCACAGAACTCGCGTGGACGACCGCCGCTCCTTCCGCGGCGTTCCGGGCGCGGTAGGCGCCGGTGAGGGACGTCTGATCGCGGGCCGCCGCTCCCGGATGGGCGGGGGCCGTCCGGCGGGGGTGGGCGGGGGCCGTCCGCCCCCGCCGGACGCAGGCGCGGGGATGGCTACTTGACGAAGCTCTCGACGACCTTCGGCGGCCAGACCCCGACCTTGAGGACCCCCATGGAGTAGGCCCGGGAGACCAGGGCGGCGCGATTCGGCACCCGCAACTTCCGCAGCAGGCAGGTCACGTGGTACTCGACGCCCTGGCGGCTCAGGTAGAGCTTCGCGGCGAGCGGTACGGTCGAGACGCCGGCGGCGATGCCTTCGAGGATCCTGGCGTCGATCTCGCTCAGCAGCTTCTTCTGGCCGGCCACGACCTCGGACCCGCCCGCCGCCGGACGTCCGTCGGGCATCATCACCAGGATCGACGACTCGTCGGGGAGCCCACCGCGCACCATGACGGCGGTGAGCGGAACGGTGAACGCCTCCTCGTCCGGACCGACCGCTATGACGTCGGTGGCGAAGCGGTCTCGCCGTCCCTCGATCAGGCCGGAGAACTGACGCAGCAGCGGCTGCTGGACACTCGGGTGCACGAGATCGCTGAAGGTCCGGCCACAGAGGTCGGTGGAGGAGCGCCCGAACTGCCAGAAGAAGGCCTCGTTGGCCTGCCGGATGGTGAGGGTCCGGTCGAGCTGCGCCATGGTCAGGCCGGGCTGCCCGGCCAGCGGGTGGTGCTGTGATCCCGCGCCACTGCCAACGGCGCGGTCGGGCTCGATGGTCCGTGCGGCATCGGCCTGGATTGCATAAGTCGCCACGGAAAGTCGGATCCCTTCAAGGCACGAGTGCGGTTTGATCTCCTCGGGACATCCCGGCGCTTCCTCCGACGGCCTGAGCCGCGGTGAATCCCGCACGGAACCCCGGGCACCGGTGAACACCGGTCAACGGCGGCCGGCGCCCGTTTCCGGCCAATTCCATGGGCGTACCGATTCCATGGGCATGCTGAGGAGAGGCTCGATGACAATTCCGATATTCCGGCGCCTTTGCCTGGGACGTACCGCAATTGTGACTGACGGTGAGCCATCGTAGTCAAGCCCCTCGACTAGGAATATATGGGACCCGTCAAGAAGCCCTCAAGCACCCGAACCACCCCGGCCGGGATCGCTCCGATCCCTGGAACCGGTGTGCGACTACCGTATCCGCGGAGCAGTCGGGGGGAACACGTGGAGGAATCATGGACTCCCCTTCGCGGGCCGGGACTTCCCGGCGAATCGGGACACAAGGGACGATCGACCGAGAGGCCGGGTCCGGCCGGGACCGGCCGGACCGAGGACTAAGGAATTCCCGGCGCCGGGCGTGAGACCAATGTGGCGTGCAGTCCCGACCGCCGAACCGCCCCGAGGGAGTCCGATGAGCGCCGCGCAACGGCCGATCCTGTTTGTCAGCCTTCCGGAGAGCGGTCTGCTCAACCCCCTGCTGGTGCTGGCCGGCGAGCTGGCCCGGCGGGGCGTGCCCGACCTCTGGTTCGCCACGGACGAGCCCCGGCGCGCCGACGTGCGCGCCCTGGCCGACCAGTCGGCGGTGGAGTTCGCCTCCCTCGGGGAGGTCTTCTCCGAGCTGTCCGCGGTCAGCTGGGGCGACGAGGTGTACCGCCAGGTGACCCAGCCGTCCCGGTTCAAGGCGCACCGGGCGGTGATCCGGCAGTCCTACCGACCCGACCTGCAGGCCGAGAAGTACCGCCGGCTCGCGACCGTGGTGGACAAGTGCGACCCGGCCCTGATGGTCATCGACTGCGTCAGCGCCTTCGCGGTCGACCTGGCCCTGACCCGGGGCATTCCGTTCGTCCTGAGCGTCCCGTTCCTGCCGAGCAATGTGCTCACCTCGCACAGCCCTTTCGGGCCTTCCTACACTCCGAAGGATTTCCCCGTTCCCCATTCCGGCCTGCCCTACCCGATGGGTTTCGGCCAACGGCTGCGCAACCGGCTCTTCAAGCTCCGCACGCTCGCGCTGTTCTTCCACCCGGCGATGGGGAAGGTGCTCTCCGAGGACGCACGGCTGCGCAAGGAGCTGGGCCTTCCGAAGCCCAGCCCGATGACCCGGATCGATCGTGCGGAAATGGTGCTGTGCAATTCCGTGCGGGAGCTGGACTATCCGTTCGAGATCCCGGGGAAGGTGGAGCTCGTCGGGGCCATGGTGCCACCGTTGCCGGAGGCTTCGCGGGCCGAGGACGGGACCGGTGTCATGGACTGGCTGGACGCCCAGTCCTCCGTGGTCTACATGGGTTTCGGCACGATCACCCGGCTCACCCGGCCGCAGGTGGCCGACCTGGTGGAGGTCGCGCGGCGCCTCGACGGCCGGCACCAGGTGCTGTGGCGGCTGCCGGCCGAGCAGCAGCACCTCCTGCCGCCGCGCGACGAACTGCCGGGCAACCTGCGGGTCGAGAGCTGGCTGCCGTCCCAGCTGGACGTGCTGGCCCACCCCAGGGTCGAGGTGTTCTTCACCCACGGCGGCGGCAACGGCTTCCACGAGGGCGTGTACTTCGGGAAGCCGCTGGTGATCCGGCCGTTGTGGGTCGACTGCTACGACCAGGCCGTGCGCGGACGGGACTTCGGGATCAGCCTGACCCTGGACCGGCCCCAGGACCTCGACCCGGACGACGTCGTGGACAAGCTCAGCCGCGTCCTCGGGGACCGCTCCTTCCGTGAGCGCGCCGAACGCATCGGCACCGCGCAGCGCGCGGCCGGCGGCCGGACCGCCGCGGCCGACCTCCTGCTCGGCCTGCCGGCCCTGGCCTGATCACCCACCCCACCGTCCCCGGGCCGACCCGCGACGCGGCTACCCGCCACGTGGCGGCCCGTCACAGAGTGAGGACCCCATGCCCTTCACCATCCCCGTGTCCCGGCCGAGCCTGGACGGGCGCGAGCTGGACTACGTCACCCGCACGATCGGCGACGGCTGGATCTCGTCCCAGGGGCCGTACGTCCGGCGCTTCGAGGAGGCCTTCGCCGACTACAACGGCTCCGCCCACGGCGTCGCCTGCTCCTCGGGCACCGCGGCCCTCACGCTGGCCCTGCGCGCACTCGGCGTGGGGCCGGGCGACGAGGTCATCGTGCCGGAGTTCACCATGATCGCCTGTGCCTGGGCGGTGACCTACACCGGCGCCACCCCGGTGTTCGTCGACTGCGCGGACGACCTGAACATCGACGTGACGCGGATCGAGGAGCGCATCACCCCGCGCACCAAGGCGATCATGCCGGTGCACGTCTACGGCCGGCGGTGTGACATGGCGGCGGTCATGGAGATCGCCCACCAGTACAACCTGCGGGTCGTGGAGGACTCCTCCGAGGCCCACGGCATCCGCCCGGTCGGCGACATCGCCTGTTTCTCGCTGTTCGCCAACAAGATCATCACGGCCGGTGAGGGCGGCATCTGCCTCACCGACGACCCCCGGCTGGCCGGCCAACTCGCCCACCTGCGGGCGATGGCCTTCACCGCCGACCACAGCTTCCTGCACAAGAAGCTCGCCTACAACTTCCGCATGACGGCCATGCAGGCCGCCGTCGCCCTCGCCCAGACCGAACGCCTGGACGAGTTCCTCGCGGCCCGCAAGGAGATCGAGCGACGCTACGACCAGGGCCTCAAGGACGTCCCCGGGATCACCGTGATGCCACCCCGGGACGTGCTGTGGATGTACGACCTGCGGGCCGAACGCCGCGGCGAACTAAGGGAGTTCCTGACCGGCGAGGGTATCGAGACCCGGCTGTTCTTCCAGCCGATGAGCCGCCAGCCCGGCTACCTCGACCCGGCCTGGCCCGACCTCAAGGCGACCCGCTTCGCCGCCGACGGCCTCTACCTGCCCACCTACACCGCCCTGACCACTACCGACCAGGACCGCGTGATCGAACGGGTCCGCGCGTTCTACGGCGCGTCCTGAAGCGCACCACGCCCGAGGGAGACCCGACGACATGACGAGCGCCGAACCGCGGGTGGTCGAGTTCCCGCTGCGCAGGCCCGGCGAGGCCTTTCCGCCGCCCCGCTACCAGGACTACCGCGAACAGCGCGACCTGGTGGTGTGCCACCTGCCCAACGGGAACCGGGTGTGGCTGGTCACCCGGCACGAGGACGTCCGGGCCGTCCTGACCGACCGCAGGATCAGCTCCAACCCCGACCACCCGGGCTTCCCCAACATCAGCCAGACCATGGGCGTGCCCCGCCAGGAGCAGATCCCCGGATGGTTCGTCGGTCTGGACTCGCCCGAGCACGACCGTTTCCGCAAGGCGCTCATCCCCGAGTTCAGCGTCCGCCGCGTCCGGGAGCTGCGGCCCGCCGTCGAGCAGACCGTGGACCGGTGCATCGACGCCATGCTGGCCGCCGGGACGGAGGCCGACCTGGTCGCCGACTTCGCCCTGCCCGTCCCCTCGCTGGTCATCTCGGCGCTGCTCGGCGTGCCCCCGGTCGACCGGGACTTCTTCGAGTCCCGCACCCGCACCCTGGTGGCGATCCGCGCCTCCACCGAGGCGCAGCGCGACACCGCCTCGCGCGAACTGCTGCGCTACATCAACCGGTTGGTCGCCATCAAGCAGAAGTGGCCCGGTGACGACCTGATCAGCCGGCTGCTGGCGACCGGCGCGATCGAGCCCCAGGAGATGTCCGGGGTGCTGATGCTGCTGCTCATCGCCGGGCACGAGACCACCGCCAACAACATCGCGCTCGGCGTGCTCACCCTGCTGGACAACCCCCGGTGGATCGGGGACGACCGGGTCGTGGAGGAGACGCTGCGCTTCCACTCGGTGGCCGACCTGGTGTCCCTGCGGGTCGCGACCGAGGACGTCGAGATCGCCGGCCGGCTGATCCGGGCCGGCGAGGGCATCATCCCGCTGGTGGCGGCGGCCAACCACGACGAGCAGGCCTTCGCCTGCCCGCACGCCTTCGACCCGGCCCGCACCGAGCGCCACCACGTGGCGTTCGGCTACGGCGTCCACCAGTGCCTGGGCCAGAACCTCGTCCGGATCGAGATGGAGATCGCCTACCGCAGGCTCTTCGAGCGCATCCCGGGCCTGCGACTGGCGGTGCCGACCGAGGAACTGCCGTTCAAGTACGACGGCGTGCTGTGCGGCCTGCACGCGCTGCCGGTCCGCTGGTAGCAGCCGGACGCCCACGACACCGGCCCGCCCCGGCCCGCCCCGCCCCGACACCGCCCCAGGAGAGATGTCCATGCGCGTCACCGTCGACACCGCACGCTGCGTCGGCGCGGGCCAGTGCGTGCTCAACGCCGGCGCCGTCTTCGACCAGGACCAGGACGGCGTGGTCGAACTGCTCGACCCCGCCGCAACCGACGAACACCCGGAGGCGGTCGGGCTGGCCGCCACGCTCTGCCCGTCCGGCGCCATCACCGTCCACCGGGACTGAATCCCGCACCGAAAGAGGACCCGCCCCATGACCAGTCCCGGCACATCGAGCACGCTGTGGCTGCGCCGCTTCCACCCGGGCGCCGACCGCCCCGTACGTCTGGTGTGCTTCCCGCACGCCGGCGGCTCCGCCAGCTTCTACCACCCCGTCTCCGCGGCCCTCGGTGCTCGCGCCGAGGTGATCGCCCTGCAGTACCCCGGGCGGCAGGACCGCCGACTGGAGCCGTGCGTCGAGGACATCGACACCCTCGCCGACCGGATCACCGACGAACTGCTCACCCTGGACGAGCGCCCCACCGTCTTCTTCGGCCACAGCATGGGTGCCGTCCTCGCCTTCGAGACCGCCTGGCGGCTCGAACGGAAGGGCACCCACGCACCCGGGGCCGTCATCGCCTCCGGCCGCCGGGCGCCGTCCACCACCCGGACCGAGACCGTGCACCAGCGGGACGACGAGGGCGTCATCGCCGAACTCAAGCTGCTCAACGGCACCAGCGCCCACCTGCTCGGTGACGAGGAGATCCTGCGCATGGCGATGCCCGCGATCCGGGCCGACTACCGCGCCGTCGAACGCTACACCTGCGGACCGGAGCGCGTCCTCGGCTGCCCGATCACCGCGCTCACCGGGGACGCCGACCCCCGGACCACCGTCGCCGAGGCCCGCGCCTGGCAGGACCACACCAGCGGTGCCTTCCGGCTCCAGGTCCTCCCCGGGGGGCACTTCTTCCTGGCCGAGCAGCAGGCGGCGGTCCTGCGGGAGATCACCTCCGAACTCGCCGCGCTCCGCTGAACAACCGGCGGCCGAACCGCCCTTGAGCCGCCGCCGGCCCCGCCCGGCGGCGCCGGCAGGACAAGGACCACTGATGCGCACTCTCCTGGTCGACAACTACGACTCGTTCACCTACAACCTGTTCCACTACCTCGCCGAGGTCAACGGGCGGGAGCCGGAGGTCATCCGCAACGACGACCCGTCCTTCCGGCCCGAGCTGCTCGACGACTTCGACGCCGTCGTCCTCTCCCCGGGCCCCGGCACCCCGCACAACCCCGCCGACTTCGGCCACTGCGCCGGGATCGCCCGCGAGGGCCGGCTGCCCGTCCTCGGCGTGTGCCTCGGCCACCAGGGTCTCGCCCTCGCCCACGGCGCCGCCGTCGGCCGGGCGCCCGAGCCCCGGCACGGGCGCACCTCGGACGTGCGGCACACCGGCACCGGGCTGTTCCGTCACCTGCCCAATCCGCTGGAGGTCGTCCGCTACCACTCGCTCGCGGTCACCAGCCTCTCCCCCGCGCTGGAACCGATCGCCTGGGCGACCGACGACGGCGTGGTGATGGCCCTGCGCCACCGCGAACTCCCACTGTGGGGCGTACAGTTCCACCCCGAGTCGATCGGCACCGAGGCCGGGCACCGGCTGCTCGCGAACTTCCGGGACATCGCCGAACAGTCCAACCACGCGCAGCGCCGCGGTCGTCGGCGCGGCCCCGCCGCCCCGCGGCCCGGCGGGCGGTTCGCCCCCACGCCACGGCCGGCCACCCGGCAACTGACCGTCCTGGCCCGGAAGATCGACACCCGGTGGGAAGCCGAGACCGTCTTCGACCGGCTCTTCCGCACCGGCAGCCACCCGTTCTGGCTGGACAGCAGCCTCCCCGGCGGGCGGCTCGGCCAGGTCTCCGTCGTGGGCGACGCTTCCGGTCCACTCGCCCGGGTGGCGAGCGCGGACGTCTCCCGGGGGACCGTCACGGTGACGGCCGGGGGCGGCACCCAGGTGCTGGAAGGAGAGTTCCTGCGCTGGCTCGACGCGGACCTGCGCTCGCTGCGCGTGGAGGTGCCCGAGCTGCCCTTCGACTTCGCACTCGGCTGGGTCGGCTGCCTCGGCTACGAACTCAAGGCCGAGTGCGGCGGCGACCGCGCCCACCGGTCACCCGACCCCGACGCCGTCATGGTGTTCGCCGACCGGGCGGTCGTCCTCGACCACCGCACCGGAACCGCCCACCTGCTCGCCCTGGCCGAGGACGGCGTGGAAGGCCCCGCCAGGGCCTGGCTGCGGGACACCGCCGCCCGGCTCACCGCGCCGGCGCCCCGCACCGACCCGCCGGACCACAACCCGCCCGACCTTCCCGCCGGCCTGCGGCTGCGCCACCCCCGGGAGGCCTACCTCAAGCTCATCGACGCCTGCCAGGACGAGATCGGCGCGGGTGAGACCTACGAGGTCTGCCTCACCAACATGATCGACGCCCCGGCCGCGTTCGACCCCTGGCAGGCCTACCGCGCCCTGCGGCGGATCAGCCCGGCGCCGTTCGCCGCCTTCCTGGACTTCGGCGGACTGTCCGTGCTCAGCTCCTCCCCCGAGCGC
Source organism: Streptomyces sp. CBMA123 (assembly GCF_014596465.1). Taxonomy (GTDB): domain Bacteria; phylum Actinomycetota; class Actinomycetes; order Streptomycetales; family Streptomycetaceae; genus Kitasatospora. Next base: position 36,249 of record NZ_MECK01000412.1, read on the forward strand.
TTCCTGCGGATCGGGCCGGACGGCGTGATGGAGTCCAAACCGATCAAGGGCACCCGCCCGCGCGGCGCCACCCCGCAGGAGGACACCCTGCTGGTCGCCGACCTGGCGACCAGCGAGAAGGACCGGGCCGAGAACCTCATGGTCGTCGACCTCGTCCGGCACGACCTCGGCCGGTGCGCGGAGACCGGATCCGTCGTCGCCGAGCCGCTCTTCGACGTCGAGACGTACGCCACCGTCCACCAGCTGGTCAGCACCGTACGGGCGCGGCTGCGCCCCGGGTGCAGCACGGTCGACGGCGTGCGGTCGGCCTTCCCCGGCGGCTCGATGACGGGCACGCCCAAGATCCGCACCATGCAGATCATCGACCGCCTGGAGAACGGCCCGCGGGGCATCTACTCGGGCGCGATCGGCTACTTCTCACTGACCGGAGCAGCCGATCTGAGCATCGTCATCCGCACCGCCGTGGTGGCCGAAGGGCGGCTGCGCTACGGGGTGGGCGGCGCGATCATCGCCCTCTCCGACGCCGAGGCCGAGTTCGACGAGACCGTGGTGAAGTCCCGCCCGCTGCTGGCGCTGCTGGGCACCTCGTTCCCCGAGCAGCGACCGGCCGTCCCGCACTCCGCCGCGCGACCGCACTGACTCTCTAGGTCTTTCCCGGCGGCCGTCGGCCGAGGATGACAGCCGCAACCCGCACCGACCCCGGGAGTGAAGGTGTCCGTCCACAGCGATGACTACGCGATCGATCCGGCCGCCGGGACACCCGGCGCGCTGGGCGGTCACACCCTGCCCGGGGTGTTCGCGGCGGCCGTCCGGCGCGCCCCCGACGCCGTCGCACTGGTCGACGGCGATCGCGAACTGACCTGGCGCCAGTGGCACGCGGAGGTGGCGTCGCTGGCCCGGGCGCTCCAGGAGCTGGGCGTGGGCCCGGGTGACGTGGTCGCGGTCCAGCTGCCGAACCGCTGGGAGTACCCGACCGCCCACCTGGCCGTGGCCACCGTCGGCGCGGTCATGCTGCCGGTGCACGCCGGGTACGGCGCCGCCGACGTACGGGCGCTGCTGGGCCGGGTGGACCCGGTGGTGGCCCTGCTCGCGCCGGAGGCGGCGGGCACCGCCCCCGCGCTGTCGGCGGCCGTACCGTCGCTGCGGGCGGTGCTGGTCGCGGGGGATCCGGACGGGCTGCCGCCCGGGGTCCGCTCGCTGGCCCGGACGACGGCCGATCACGCGGGCCGGGAACCGCACCCGGTCGAGGTCCGGCCGGACCAGCCGCTGGTCCTGATCCCGTCCTCCGGCACCACCTCGGCCCGGCCCAAGATCTGCCTGCACAGCCACGACGGGCTGCTCTCCAACACCGCCCCCGTCGCCGAGGAGGGCGGCGCGGCCTTCGCCGGCGCCGTCCTGACGGCCTGCCCGCTCACCCACCTGTTCGGCCTGCAGTCCCTGCACACCGCGCTGTTCCGGGCCTGCCCACAGGTCCTGCTGCGCGGCTGGGACCCCGAAGGCTTCCTGGCCCTGGCCCGGCGCACCGCGCCCAGCGCCGTCTTCGCCGTCCCCGCGCAGCTGCACGACGTCCTCGGCGCGCTGGAGCGCAGCGGGCAGCAGCCCGGCTTCCGGCCGCAGCAGGTGCGCACCGCCGGGGCGGCGATCCCCGCCGCGCTGGCGGCGGCCGTACGGGCGACGCTCGGCGGCGAGCTGGTGGTGGTCTGGGGCATGTCCGAACTGGGCACCGGCACCCGGACCTCCCCGGTCGACCCGGACGGGGCCGCACCCCGCGGCGTCGGACGGCCGACCAGCGGCGCGCGGGTGCGGATCGTCGGTGAGGACGGACGCCGGCTGCCCCCCGGCGAGGCCGGCGAACTCCAGTACCGCAGCCCGAGCATGTTCCGCGGCTACTACCGGGAGCCGGAACTGACCCGCGCCGCGATCACGGCGGACGGCTGGCTGCGCACCGGCGACCGGGCGAGCCTCGACGCGGAGGGCCGGCTCTCCTTCCACGGCCGGTCGGCCGAGCTGATCAACGTGGGCGGGCGGAAGTTCGACGCCACCGAGATCCAGGACGAGCTGGCCGCGATGCCCGGCATCGGTCCGCTCGCCGTCGTCGGCCGGCCGGACGAACGCCTCGGCGAGTACCCGTGCCTGGTCCTCACCCGCCGGGCCGACCCGGGCATCGGCCTGCGGGCGGTGACCGGCTTCCTGAAGGCCCGGGAGATCGCCGAGTACAAGATCCCGCTGGAGCTGGTGACCGTCGCCGAACTGCCGCGCACCCCGGCCGGCAAGCTCCACCGGCGGGCGCTGGAGGAACTGGTCGCCCAGCCTTCGGCATCGGCATCGTCGGCGTCGGCGCCCCCGGCCCCGCTCGACTACGGCGACGCGCTGGACCTCGTACGCGGTTGCGCGGCCGAGGTGACGGGCCGCAGGACGCAGGACGAGCCGATCGGCGCGGACACCGCGTTCCGCGCCTACGGACTCGACTCGGTGCGCACCATCCGACTGCGCAACCTGCTGGTGGAGGCCACCGGGCGGCCGCTGCCGGTGAGCCTCGGCTTCGACCACCCCACCCCGGCCGCCGTCGCGCTCCTGCTCTCGGGCTCGGCCGCGGACCGGCCCGACCAGCAGCCGCACGCCGCCTCCGACGAGCCGGTGGCGATCGTCGGCATGGCCTGCCGGCTGCCCGGCGGCGTCGCCTCCCCCGACGACCTGTGGACGCTCCTCACCGACGGCACCCACACCGACTCGGCCTTTCCCGACGACCGCGGCTGGGACGTCGAGGGCCTGTTCCACGAGGACCCGGACCACCCCGGCACCTCGTATGTGCGCCGGGGCGGCTTCCTGCCCGACGCCGGACGGTTCGACGCCGGGTTCTTCGGCTTCTCACCGCGCGAGGCCCTGGCCGCCGACCCACAGCAACGCCTGCTGCTGGAGACCGCCTGGGAGGCGCTGGAACACGCCCGGATCGACCCGACCACCCTGCGCGGCAGCCGCACCGGGGTGTTCACCGGCGCGATGTACCACGACTACGGCGCCCGTTCGGGATCCGGCGCCCCGGCAGAGCTGGAGGGCCTGCTCGGGATCGGCACCGCCGGCAGCGCGCTGTCCGGACGGATCTCGTACGTCCTCGGGCTCCAGGGCCCGGCCCTCACCGTGGACACCGCCTGCTCGTCCTCGCTGGTGGCCCTGCACCTGGCCGCCCGCTCGCTGCGTTCCGGCGAGTCCTCGCTCGCCCTGGCCGGCGGCGTCGCCGTGATGGCCACACCGGCGTCGTTCGTCGAGTTCTCCAGGTTGCGCGGGCTGGCCGCCGACGGGCGCTGCAAGGCGTTCTCGGACGACGCGGACGGCGCCGTCTGGGCCGAGGGGGTGGGCCTGCTCGTGCTGGAGCGGCTGAGCGACGCACGCCGCCACGGGCACCAGGTGCTCGCCCTCGTCCGGGGCACGGCCGTCAATCAGGACGGTGCCTCCAACGGCATCACCGCACCCAACGGCCCGGCGCAGCAACGGGTGATCCGGCACGCCCTCGCCGACGCCGGGCTCGACCCCGCCGACGTGGACGCCGTCGAGGCCCACGGCACCGGAACGGCCCTGGGCGACCCGATCGAGGCACAGGCCCTGCTGGCCGTGCACGCCGGCCGGCGGCCCGCGGAGCGGCCGCTCTGGCTCGGGTCCCTGAAGTCCAACCTCGGCCACACCCAGGCGGCGGCCGGCGTGGCCGGGGTGATCAAGACGGTGCAGGCGCTGCGGCACGGGCTGCTGCCCCGCACCCTGCACGTCACCGCGCCCACGGCCCGGGTGGACTGGTCCTCCGGCGCGGTCCGGCTGCTCACCGAGGCCCGCCCGTGGCCCCACGAGGCCGGCCGGGTGCGGCGGGCCGGGGTCTCCTCGTTCGGGATCAGCGGAACCAACGCGCACGTGGTGCTGGAGGAGGCGCCCGCGCCGGCCGAGCCCGACGGCGGCGCCCTGCGCGGGACCGGGCCGGTGCCGTTCGCACTCTCCGCCCGCAGCGAGTCCGCGCTGCGGGCCCAGGCGGGGCGGCTGGCCGAGCACGCCGCCGCCCGCCCGGAGCACGCCCTGCCCGACCTCGCCCACGCACTGGCCACCACCCGCGCCGTCCACGGCCACCGGGCCGTGCTGGTCGCCGCCGAGCACGGCGAACTCATCACCGCGCTGCGGCGGTTCGCCGCCGGGGAGCCCACCTCGGTCACGCCGGTGACGGGCCGACGCGGCGGCGGCGGGCGGCTCGCCTTCCTGTTCGCCGGACAGGGCAGCCAGCGCCCCGGGATGGGGCGTGAACTCGCCCGGGCCTTCCCGGAGTTCGCGGCCGCCCTGAAGGAGGTGTGCGCGGAGCTCGACCCGCTGCTGCCGCGACCGCTGCGTTCCGCCCTGTGGGAGGCGCCGGAGCTCCTCGACCGGACGGAGTTCGCCCAGCCCGCGCTGTTCGCCCACGAGGTCGCGCTGCACCGCCTGCTGGGCTCCTGGGGCGTGCGTCCGGACCTGCTGGCCGGGCACTCGGTCGGCGAGATCGCCGCCGCCCACGTGGCCGGGGTGCTGTCGCTGGCCGACGCCTGCACGCTGGTCGCCGCCCGGGGCCGGCTGATGCAGGCCCTCCCCGCCGGTGGCGCGATGCTCGCCGTCCGGGCCACCGAGGACGAAGTCCGCCCGCTGCTCGACGAGTTCGTCTCGCTCGCGGCGGTGAACGGCCCCTCGTCGGTGGTCGTCTCGGGTACGGCGGAAGCGGTCGAGGCGATCGGGGACCACTTCTCGGACCGCAGGACGACCCGGCTGCGCGTCTCGCACGCGTTCCACTCGCCGCTGCTGGACCCGATGCTGGCGGAGTTCCGTGAGGTGCTCGACGGCCTGTCCTTCGGCGCGCCCACCCTCCCCCTGGTCTCCGCCGTCACCGGCCGACCGCTGACCGAGGACGAGGCCCGCGACCCCGGCCACTGGATCCGGCAGGCCCGCGAGCCGGTCCGGTTCCGGGACACCGTCGAACGGCTGCGCGGGGAACGGGTCGACGCCTACCTGGAACTCGGCCCTGCCTCCGCGCTCGCGCCGATGGTCGCGGAATGCCTCGCCGCGGCGAGTGGCTCCACCGCCGTGATCGCCACCGGGGCCGCGGACGAGACCCGAGGGGTGCTCGCCACCGCCACGGCGCTGCACCTGCACGGTGTGCCGGTCGACTGGGACGCCGTCCTGCCCGGCGCCCGGCCGGTGTCGCTGCCGACGTACGCGTTCCAGCGGCGGGCGTACTGGCTGGCCGCCCAGGCATCCGTGTCCGCGCCACCCTCCCCCGGCGACGAACCGTCCCCGGTGCTCGCCCCGGCCGGGACCGGGGGACACGACGGCGTCCTGCGCGAACTCGTGCTCACCGAGACCGCGGCCGTGCTCGGGCGGACCGCCGCCGAACTGGGTACCGCCCAGTCCTTCAAGGACCTCGGAGTCGACTCCGTCAAGGCGGTCGAACTGCGCGACCGGCTCGCCGCGGCCACCGGCGCCGAACTCCCCGCGACCCTGGTCTTCGACCATCCGACGCCGGAGGCCGTGGCCCGCGCGCTCGGCGCCCGCCTCGGCCGAGACGGTGCGGCCGCCCGGCCGGCCACCGCTGCCGAACTGGTCGACCGACTGGCCGAACTGCTCGCCGCCGGCCCGGGCCTCGACCCGGCCACCGCCGGCCGGCTGCGTGACCTCGCCCGACGCGGCGGCCCGGTCGGATCCGGAGCCGGCTCCGGACCCACGTCCGCGCCGGACCTCGGCACCGCCACCGACGAGGACCTGTTCCGCCTGATGGACGCGCTCGACTGACCCGCCCGCCTAGCGAAAGCACGCCATGACCGCCCGCACTCCCCCGTACCCGCCCCCCGCAGCCGACCACGACCTCGTGATCGAGGCGGTCGACGTCAGCATGACCTTCGGCACCGTCCGCGCGCTCGACGCGGTCAGCCTCGCCGTCCCCCGCGGCAGCGTGCTGGCCCTGCTCGGCCACAACGGCGCCGGCAAGACCACCCTGGTGAACATCCTCACCACCGCCCTGTCCCCCACCTCCGGCCGGGCCTCGGTCTCGGGGTACGACGTCGGTGACCGGCCCGCGGAGGTCCGCCGCCGGATCGGCCTCACCGGCCAGTACGCCACGGTGGACGGACGGCTCAGCGGCCGGGACAACCTGCTCCTGCTCGCCCGACTGCTCGGGGCCGGCCGCCGGGCCGCCCGGGCCCGGGCCGAGGAGCTGCTCGAACTGTTCGATCTCGGCCAGGTGGCCGACCGACCGGCCCGCGGCTACTCCGGAGGGCTGCGCCGTCGCCTCGACCTGGCCGCCGGCCTGGTCGGACGGCCCGAGGCGGTGTTCCTCGACGAACCCACCACCGGCCTCGACCCGGTGAGCCGGCTCGGCCTGTGGGAGATCGTCGAGGGACTGGTCGCCGACGGGACCACCGTGCTGCTCACCACCCAGTACCTCGACGAGGCCGACCGGCTCGCCGACTCCGTCACGGTGCTCTCCGGCGGCACCGTCGTCGCCGCCGGCACCCCCGCCGAGCTCAAGGCCCGGGTGGGCCGGCGCACCGTCACCGTCGTCCTCGACGGCGGCGGATCCGAAGACCCGGAGCGGGCCGCCGAGTCGCTGCGCCGGGCCGGGCTGGCACCCGTCCCGGGCCGTGAGGGCACCGCCCTGGTCGTCCCGATCGAGGCCACCCGCGAGATCGCGGCCGTGGTCCGGGCCCTCGACGCGGTCGGGGTCGAGGCCGCCGAACTCACCTTCGGCGAACCCGGCCTGGAGGACGTCTACCTCGCCCTGGCCCACCGCAGCGACCGCCCGGAAGGACCCTCTCGGTGACCACCACGCTCGACACCGGCCGACCGCCCCGCGCCGGGACACCCGCCCCGCCCGCCTGGCGCGGAAGCTCGCGGCCCGCCCAGATCCGCATCCTCACCGGACGGTCGCTGCGCGCGCTCGTCACGGATCCCGCCGTCCTGCTCTTCGGCCTGCTCCAGCCCGTCATCACGCTCGTGGTGCTGTCCCAGGTCTTCAGCCGGATGGGACTGCCGCCGCACTTCCCGCCGGACGTCACCTACCTGGACTTCGTCCTGCCGGCCGTCCTGGTGGACAACGCCGTGCAGTCCGCCGTCCAGTCCGGCGTCGGGCTGGTCGAGGACCTGCAGAACGGCATCGTCGCCCGGCTGCGCTGCCTGCCCGTCGCGCCGAGCTCGCTCCTGGTCGCCCGCAGCCTCACCACCCTGGTGCGCGCGGCCGTCCAGGCCGGGGTGATCCTGCTGCTCGGCACCACCGTGCTCGGCTACTCCCCGCGCGGCGGCGTCGGCGCGATCGCCGGCTCGATCGGGCTGACCCTCTTCATGAGCTGGGCGATCGGCTGGCTGTTCATCGCCGCGGCGGCCTGGCTCCGACGGGCCGAGCCGATCCAGAACCTGGCGATCATCGCCGTGCTCCCGCTGATGTTCGCCTCCAGCGCCTACGTCCCGACCGCCGACCTGCCGGGCTGGCTCGCCGCCGTCGCCCACGTCAATCCGCTCACCTACGCGATCGACACGACGCGCGCCCTGGCGCTCGGCCTGCCCGGCACGGGCAGCGCCGTCCCGGCGCTGCTGCTCGGCGCCGCGGTGGCGGGGATCGGCGGGTGGCTCGCGGCGCTCGGCTTCCGCCGGCCGCTGACGCCGCGCTGAACCGGGGACGCCACCGGCCGGGCCCCTTCCGCGTTTCGGTGCGGAAGGGGCCCGGCCGTCGGCGTGTCAGGACGTCGTCCGGACCGCCGACGAGTACAGCGGCCAGCCCTCGTGGTCCGGGCGGCAGGACACCTGCGCGAACCACCCGGACTTCCGCAGCAGCGCAGGCACCGTCGCGCCGTGCAGGTGGCCGTGCTCGACCACCAGCGCACCGCCCGGCCGCAACAGCCCGGCGGCCGCCTCCACCACCTGCCGGACGACGCGCAGGCCGTCGGCCCCGCCGAACACGGCCTGCCGGGGCTGGAAGCGGCCGAACTCGTCCGGCACCTCGGCCGTGTCCGGCATGAACGGCGGGTTGGCGAGCACGAGGTCCGCCTCGCCGGCCAACCCGGTCAGTGCGCCCGCCCGGACGGCCCCGCCCTCGTGCACCGTGATCGCGGTGTCCCCGAGCGCGGCCCGCCGGGCGGCGTTGCGGCGGGCGAAGTCCGCGGCGACCGGATCGAACTCGACCGCGTGCACCCGGGCGTCCGGCCGGTGGTGTGCCAGGGCCAGGCCGATCGCTCCGGAGCCGGCGCACAGGTCCACCACCGTCGGCCCGGCGACCCCTTCGACGCTCTCCCGACCGGCCGCCAGCACCAGCTCACTGTGCACCCGGGGCACGAACACGCCCGGCCCGACCACGAGTTCCAGGCCGGCGAACTCGGCGCGCCCGGTCAGGTGGCCCAGCGGCACCCCTTCGGCCCTTCTGCCCACCAGGTCACGCAGCCGCCGGACGGCTCTGCCGTCGAGCACCCGCTCCCGGTCCAGTCCGGCCGGTCCGTCCCCGAGCACCCGGGCCGCCAGCTCCTCCGCCTCCCGCCGGGCCGCGGCGCCCGCCGTGACCTCCAGCGCCAGCACCGCGTCGTCGAGCAGCTCCCCGAGCAGCGTCGTTCCCATTCCTTGCCTCCCGGCCCCTGGTACGACGCCCTCCGCCGCACGATGCCGCCCACTGTGCGCCCGGAACGGCTAGGTGACCTTCCAGAACTGGTGACCGGTCGGGGGTGCGTGCGGGAGCGTCGCGGGCACGAAGACCCGTCGCGGGGGCCCAGGGCTGGGCTCCCGCGACGGGTGGAGGGCCGGATCGGGTCAGTCGGACAGGCCCAGCTCGTGGTCCAGGAGGTCGAACATCTCGTCGTCCGAGGCGGACTCGAAGTCGAAGGCCCCGGAGCCCGTGGGCCCGTCGGCGGCGGCGCCGCGGGCGGCGAGCCACTTCGAGCGCAGCACCTCCAGGCGGGCGGCCACCTGGTCGAACAGCTCCTCGGCCGATCCGTTCACCTCGACCGTTCCGAACGCCAGCTCGATCCGGTCGAGTTCGGCCAGCAGCGCCGCCGGTCCGACGGTGGGCTCGGGCGCCAGGCCGAGCCGGTCGAAGAGGTGCTCCACCAACTCCGCCACCGTCGGGTGGTCGAAGACCAGGGTGGCCGGCAGCCGCAGGCCCACCAGCGAGCCCAGGCGGTTGCGCAGTTCGACGGCCGTCAGGGAGTCCAGCCCGAGGTCCTGGAAGGCCCGCTGCGGGTCGACGCCGGAGGCCTCGGTGTGGCCGAGGACCGCGGCCACCTGCTGTCGGACCGCGTTCAGCAACACCTCCTGCCGTTCCGCGCCCGGCAGTTCGGTCAGCTGCCGGAGGAACCCGGCGCCGCCGCCCGCGGCCGCGCCCCGTCGCACCGGAGCGCGCACCAGGCCGCGCAGGAGCGGGGGGATCTCGCCGCGCCGGCTCAGGGCGGCCGGGTCGAGGCGCAGCGGCAGGACGGCGGGTGCCGTCCCGGCCGTGGTCGCGTCGAACAGCGCGAGGCCCAGTTCCGGCGTGAGCGGCGGCATACCGGCCCGGGCCAGCCGTTCGGCCTCGGCCTCGGTGAGGGTGCCGGTCATGCCGCCGGTGCCGGTCCACGGGCCCCAGGCCAGGGAGACGGCAGGCAGCCCGAGGGAGTGGCGGTGGCGGGCGAGTGCGTCCAGGAAGGCGTTGGCGGCCGCGTAGTTGCCCTGGCCGGGGTTGCCGAGCGTGCCGGCCGCCGAGGAGAACAGGACGAAGGCCTCGACACCTTCGGCGGCCCGGTGGAGGTTCCACGCCGCGTCCGCCTTCGGGCGCAGGACGGCACTGACCCGCTCGGGCGTGAGCGCGCCGATCGTCCCGTCGTCCAGGACGCCCGCGGTGTGCACGACCGCGCGGACGTCGTGGCGGGCGAACAGCCCGGCGACAGCCGCCTCGTCGGCGACGTCGCAGGCCTCGACGGCCGTCTCGGCGCCGAGGTCGGCCAGTTCGGCGACCAGTTCGGCCACGCCGTCGGCGGCGGCGCCGCTGCGGCTGACGAGGAGCAGGCCGCGCACGCCGTGCTCGGCGGCGAGGTGGCGGGCCACCAGGCGGCCCAGGCCGCCGGTGCCGCCGGTGATCAGCACCGTGCCCTCGGTGGGCCAGCTCGGGGCCTCCGCCGCGCGCTCCTCCCGAGCCAGCCGGGCGGCGAACAACTCGCCCTCCCGGAGCAACAGTTGCGGCTCGTCGACGGTGAGGACGGCGGGCAGGAGCTCCGTCTCGGCGGTGCCCAGGTCGAGCAGGCCGAACCGGCCGGGCTCCTCCGAGGCCGCCGAGCGGACGAGGCCCCAGGCCGCCGCACCGGCGAGGTCGGCGCCGGACACCGCGCCCCGGGTGACGAACACCAGCCGCGAGGCGGCGAAGGCCTCCTGTGCGAGCCACGTCTGGACCGTTTCCAGGACGGCGGTCACCCGGGCGTGCACCGACTCGGCTCCGCCGCCCGGGAGTTCGGCCAGCACCACCGGCGGCACGTCGGACCGTGCGGCGAGCCCGGCCAGCGCCTGCGCGGTCGGCTCGACGGCGACGAACGCCACGTCCGTGGCGGCGGGTGTCCGCACCGGCACCCAGTCGACGCGGAACAGCGCGTCGTGGCCCGCCGGGCGGGCCCCCGCGCCGAGCTGCTCGGCGGCGATCGGCCGGGCGGGGGGGGCGACCGGGGGAACAACGGCCTGCGGACGGTCGGTTCGGGGGAACCGACCGGCCGCGAGGCCGCCGGTGCGACGCTGCTGCGGCTGAACCCCGCACCGGCCCGCACCACCGAGGCGGGACA
>NZ_MECK01000413.1 GCF_014596465.1 Streptomyces sp. CBMA123
CGGCTCCGCGACCGCGCCGGCCCCGCGCCGCCGGGCCGGCCGGGTCCGGATGACCGGCAAGCAGCGCCGGGAGCAGCTGCTGGAGATCGGCCGGACGGTCTTCGCCGAGCGCGGCTACGACGGCACCTCGGTGGAGGAGATCGCCGAGCGCGCCGGAGTGTCCAAGCCCGTGGTGTACGAGCACTTCGGGGGCAAGGAGGGGCTGTACGCGGTGGTGGTGGACCGCGAGATGCAGCTGCTGCTGGACATGGTGACGGGGGCGCTCACCGGCGGGCACTCGCGCGAGCTGCTGGAGCAGGCGGCGTTCGCGCTGATGGACTACATCGACACCTCGACGGACGGCTTCCGGATCCTGGTCCGGGACTCCCCGGTGGCCCAGTCGACCGGCACCTTCGCCTCGCTGATCAGCGACATCGCGACCCAGGTCGAGGACATCCTGGGCCTGGAGTTCAAGTCCCGGGGCTTCGACGCCCGGCTGGCCCCGATGTACTCGCAGATGCTGGTCGGGATGGTCGCACTGACCGGCCAGTGGTGGCTGGAGGTCCGCAAGCCGGACAAGGCGACGGTCGCGGCGCACCTGGTGAACCTGGCCTGGCACGGGCTGGAGGGCCTGGAGCGGCACCCGAGGCTGGTCGGCGACCGCCACGCCTGACCGTCCCGGTGCCGTCCGACCCCACCTGCCGCCCGGTCCGGTCCACCGCCTGCCCCGCCTACCCGCCCGGTCCGGTCTACCGCTTGACCCCGACGGCGAAGATCCGCCGGAACGGGAAGACCGTCCCGTGCGGCCCGGCCGGGTAGGCCTCGCGCAGCAGCCGCCCGTACTCGGCGAGGAAGGCCGCCCGCTCGGCCGGATCGGTGAGCCGCCCGAGGACGGGGCGCAGCGCGGTGCCCTTGACCCACTCCAGCACCGGGTCGGGCCCGGACAGCAGCGTGCTGTAGGTGGTCTCCCAGACGTCGACGGCGCAGCCGGCCCCGGCCAGGGCGTCCAGGTACCGCTCCGGCCGGTGGACGCCGCTCCGTACGGCGTCGGTGCCCAGGGCGTCGCGCCAGCGGGGGCTGCGGCGCAGGTCGGCGAGCAGGGTGTGGCTGGGGGCCTCGAAGTTGCCGGGCACCTGGAAGGCGAGCACCCCGCCGGGCTTGAGGGCGTCCGCCCAGCGCGGCAGCACCGCGAGGTGCCCGTCCACCCACTGGAGGGTCGCGTTGGAGGCGATCAGGTCGGGTGCGGCCGGGGCCGGGTCGTAGTCGCCGGCGTCGGCGAGCAGGTAGTCGGCGGTGGGCTCGCCCTCGGTGCGGGCGGCCGCCAGCATCGGGGCGGAGTTGTCGATGCCGGTGATCCGGGCTCGCGGCCAGCGCTCGCGCAGCACGGCGGTGGAGTTGCCGGGCCCGCAGCCGATGTCGAGGATCCTCGGGACGGTTTCGTGCGGCGGGGCTTCGTGCGGCGGACTTTCGTTCGACGGGGTTTCGTTCGGCAGGGCGGGGACGCGGGCGAGCAGGTCGCGCAGCGGGCGGGTGCGTTCGTCGGCGAAGCGCAGGTACTGCGCCGGGTCCCAGACGGGGCTGGTCATGGTTCACCTCGCAGGTATCTCGACATCAAGATATCTCCGAAAGCCTCGCTGGCACATTTCTCGATGTCAAGAGACTTCACATCGACACATCCACCGATACACTGATCGTCATGGAGGACGAGGTCGACAGGCTGGTCGCGGCGTGGCGCCGGGAGCGCCCCGACCTCGACGTGGAGCCGCTGGAGGTGCTCAGCCGGGTCAGCCGGCTCGCCCGTCACCTCGACCGCGCCCGGCGCACCGCCTTCGCCGAGCACGGCCTGGAGCCCTGGGAGTTCGACGTCCTGACCGCCCTGCGGCGGGCCGGCTCCCCGTACCAGCTCTCCCCCGGACAGCTGCTCACCCAGACCCTGGTCACCTCCGGCACCATGACCAACCGGATCGACCGCCTCACCGGCAAGGGCCTGGTCAAGCGGCTGCCCGACCCGGACGACCGGCGCGGCGTGCTCGTCCGGCTCACCGACGACGGCCGCGACCGCGCCGACCAGGCCCTGGCCGGCCTGCTGGCCCACGAACGCGAACTGCTGGCCCAGCTCAGCTCCGGCCAGCGGGGCGAACTCGCCGCCCTGCTGCGGCAGCTGGTCGCCCCCTTCGACAACATCCCGGGCTGAACCGGGCCTCCGCCGCTACGGCGCCGAGGCGATCGACGGCGGCACGGCCGGCTCCGCCGGACTGACCCCGGCCCGGCGGGCCACCGCGACGGCGGCCAGCGTGGAGTGCACCCCCAACTTCCCCAGCACGTTCTGCATGTGGGTGCGGACGGTGTGCGGCGACAGGTACAGCCGCTCCGCCACCGCCTGCCGGCCCAGACCCGCGACCATGCAGCGCAGGATCTGCTTCTCCCGCGGGGTCAGGGTGTCGACCAGCCGCTCGCTCTCGGTGCGGTCCCGGCGGGCGGTGGTGAGCTCCCGGATCACCCCGGTGAGCAGCGCGGGCGGCAGGTGCGTCTCGTCCCGCAGCACCCCCCGCACCACCGCGAGCAGCCGGGCCAGCGAACTCTCCTTCGCCACCCAGCCGGTGGCGCCCGCGTGCAGCGCCCGGGCCGCCCGGTGCGGGTCGTCGGCGGTGGCCAGCACCACCGCGCGCAGCCCCGGGTGGGCCCGGCGGAGCCGGCCGAGCAGGACGATCCCGTCCGGCGGCGGGGCGGCGGGTCTGAGCTGCTCGGCGCGGACCTGATCGGGGCGGAGCTGATCCGGGCGGAGCTGATCCGGGCGCAGCTGATCGGGGCGCGGCTGGTCCGCGCGTAATTGGTCGGTGCGCAGTTGGTCGGTGCGCAGTTGGTCCGCCGGTCGGGCGGCGGCCCCGGGCGGT
>NZ_MECK01000414.1 GCF_014596465.1 Streptomyces sp. CBMA123
GGCCCGCGACGAACTCCGGCCGCACGCCCAGCGATTCGACCAGCCGGTACAGCGCCACCTCGACGGCGAACAACCCGGCCTGGGCGTACTCCGTCCGGTTCAGCAGCTCCGCGTCCGAACCCCACACAACCGTGCGCAGGGGCTGGTCCAGGTGCTCGTCCAGCACCGCGCACACCGCGTCGAAGGCGTCCGCGAAGACCGGGAAGCGCGGGTACAGCTCCCGGCCCGTGCCGAGGCGCTGCGAGCCCTGCCCGGAGAACAGGAAGGCCGTCGAGCGGTCCGCCGCGACGCCTCGGGCGACCTCCGTCAGCCCCTCACCGCACGCCAGCAGCACGGCCCGGTACTCGAAGGCGGAGCGCCCGGTGGCGAGCGAGAACCCGATGTCCAGCGGGGAGAGTTCGAGCGCGGAGGCGCGAGCGAGGTGGGTCTCCAGCGCCTCTTCGGAGCGGCCGGAGAGCACCCACGGGACGACGGCCGGCAGCACGCGCTGGTGCTCGGTGCACTCGGTCACCAGGGGGGCCTGTTCGAGGATCACATGCGCGTTGGTGCCGCTGATCCCGAACGAGGACACCCCGGCGCGCCGGGCCCGGTCGACCTCGGGCCAGGGCCGGGCCTCGGTGAGCAGGTCGATCGAGCCCGCCGTCCAGTCCACGACGGTGGACGGCCGGTCGATGTGCAGGGACTTCGGCAGCACGCCGTGCCGCATGGCGAGCACGGTCTTGATCACCCCGGCGACGCCGGAGGCGGCCTGGGTGTGGCCGATGTTGGACTTCAGCGAGCCGAGCAGGAGCGGCCGTTCGCGGTGGCGGCCGTACGTGGCGAGGAGCGCCTGGGCCTCGATCGGGTCGCCGAGGGCGGTGCCGGTGCCGTGGCCCTCGACGGCGTCGACGTCGGCGGGCGTCAGGCCGGCGCTCGCCAGGGCCTGGCGGATGACGCGCTGCTGGGACGGGCCGTTGGGCGCGGTGATGCCGTTGGAGGCGCCGTCCTGGTTGACGGCGCTGCCGCGCACGATCGCGAGCACCTCGTGGCCGTTGCGGCGTGCGTCGGACAGCCGCTCCAGGACGACCATGCCGACGCCCTCGGACCAGTTGGTGCCGTCGGCGGCGTCCGAGTAGGCCTTGCAGCGGCCGTCGGCGGCGAGGCCGTTCTGGACGGTGAATCCGGCGAAGCTCACCGGGGTGGTCATCACCGTCACGCCGCCCGCGAGGGCGAGTCCGCACTCGCCGTTGCGCAGCGCCTGGGCGGCCCAGTGCAGGGCGACCAGGGACGACGAGCACGCGGTGTCGACGGTGACGGCCGGGCCCTCCAGGCCGAGGGTGTAGGAGATGCGCCCGGACAGCACGCTCGACGCGAGGCCGGTGCCGGCGTGGCCGCCGATGTCCTCGCGCGAGTTCATCATGAGCGTCGCGTAGTCGAGGCCGTTGGTGCCGACGAAGACGCCGGTGCGGCTGCCGCCGAGCTTCTGCGGGTCGACCCCGGCGCGCTCCAGCGCCTCCCAGGAGGTCTCCAGGAGGAGGCGCTGCTGGGGGTCCATGGCGAGGGCCTCGCGCGGCGAGATGCCGAAGAAGGAGGCGTCGAAGTCGGCGACGGCGTCGATGAAGCCGCCTTCCAGGGTGGTGCTGCGGCCGCGGCCGTCGCGGTCGCCGACGAGGAGGGTCCGCAGGTCCCAGCCACGGTCCCTGGGGAAGCCGGCGATGCCGTCGCCGCCCTCGGAGACCAGGCGCCACAGCTCGTCGGGCGAGGTGACGCCGCCGGGCAGGCGGCAGGCCATGCCGACGATCGCGATCGGGTCGGTGTCGTCGGCCGCGGCCCGCACGGCGGGCGGCAGCGGGTCGGCGGGGGTGTCGAGGAGCTCGGCGAGGAGGTGCTCGGCGAGGGCCTGGGCGGTCGGGTAGTCGTAGACGGAGGTGGCGGGCAGCTTGAGGCCGGTGGCCGCGCCGAGCCGGGCGGGCAGCTCGACGGCCGTCAGCGAGTCGAAGCCGAGGTCGCGGAACTTGCGGTCCGGGGCGACGGCGGACTTGTCGGCGTAGCCGAGCACGGCGGCGACGTGGGTGCGGACGAGATCGGTGAGGAGGGTGGTCCGCTCGGCCGGAGTGAGCGCGCGCAGGCGTCCGGTGAGCTCGGAGGCGGCGGTCGCGTAGTCGCGGCGGGCCGCGGCGGCGGCCTCCAGGACGGGCCCGGCGGCGGGGAGGTCGCGCAGCAGCGGGTTGCCGCGCAGGCCGACGAGGCTCTCCAGGACCTGCGGCTGCGTCAGGTCGAGCAGCACGAGCGCCGGGGCCGGGCGGGTGACGGCCTGGCGCAGCGCGGCCAGGGCGAGGTCGGGGTGCAGGGCGGGTACGGCGGCGCGCTGGGTCCGTCCGTCGTCCTCGGCCGGGGCGGCCGGGTCGATGCCGGTGTACTCGGCGCCGACCCAGGCGCCCCAGGCCACGGAGATGGCGGGCAGGCCCTCGGCGCGGCGGCGCTGGGCGAGTGCGTCCAGGACGGCGGTCGGGGCGGCGAGGGTGGCCCGGCCGGGGGTGCCGACGGCGCCGGCGACGGAGGAGCAGAGCACGAAGGCGGTCAGGTCGAGGCCGCGGGTCAGCTCGTCCAGGTGGAGGGCGGCCTCGGCGCGGACGCGGTGGACGGCGGCGAGGCGCTCGGGCGTCAGGTCGTCGAGGACGCCGTCGTCGACCGTGCCCGCCGCGTGGACGACGGCGGTCAGTGGGGCGTCGGCGGGGATCGCGGCCAGCAGGGCGGTGAGGGCCTCGCGGTCGGCGACGTCGCAGGAGGCGATCGTCACGACGGCGCCCAGGCCGCTCAGTTCCTCGGCGAGGTCGGCGGCGCCGGGGGCGTTCGGCCCGCGGCGGCTCGCCAGCAGCAGGT
>NZ_MECK01000415.1 GCF_014596465.1 Streptomyces sp. CBMA123
CG
The DNA here is from genome assembly GCF_014596465.1 of Streptomyces sp. CBMA123. Classification (GTDB taxonomy): domain Bacteria; phylum Actinomycetota; class Actinomycetes; order Streptomycetales; family Streptomycetaceae; genus Kitasatospora. Next base: position 3 of record NZ_MECK01000415.1, read on the forward strand.
GGGCGAAGCCGAAGCCGGCGTCGGGGGCGGGGGCGGGGGCGGGGGCGGGGGCGGGGGCGGGGGCGGGGGCGGGCGCCGGTGCTGGGGGCTGTGCGGGCTTGACGAAGGACGGTGCGGCGGGAGCGGCCGGGGCCGGTGCGACGGGGGCGACGGCTGCGGGAGCGGGAGCGGCGGGTACGCCGAGGACGCGGTGGGGCCGGCCGTCGGCGGTGACGGAGGGGGCCGCCATCGGGTGCGGGGCGGGCATCGGGTGCGGTACGGCCATCGGGTGCGGTACGGCCATCGGGTGCGGGGCGGGCGTCCAGACGGGGGCCGAGGCCGCGAACCGCTGCTGGGCGCGCATCCACTCCCGGCGCTGGCGTTCGGTGAGGACCGCGCCCAGGTAGGCGGCCGGGTGCAGTCCGGGCGGCACCGGGTTCCCGATCCGGGCGGACAGGTCGTCGGCCAGCCCGGTGGCCATCCGGAACGTCACGCCCGGCTCCAACTGGCCTATCCGGCTCAGCAGTTGGCGGATCGCGAGCCAGAGCGCCTCGGGCACCGCGGACAGGTCCATCGCGACCAGTTCGCGGCCCATGTCGTGCAGCAGCTGCGGGTGGACCGGCGGCAGCGGCCCGGCCGTGCCGACCCCGCCCGGGGTGCGCTCGCGGATCACCACCGTCCCCGCGAAGATGTCGCCGAGCCGCTTGCCGTCCGAGTTCAGCGCGGAGGTGATCACGGCCGGGGCGCCGGTGATCGCGATCAGTTCGAAGAAGCCCACCAGCCCGCGGACCAGCGAGTGCCGGAACCGGACCGGTCCGCCGTCGGTGCGCACCACCCGCAGGCCGAGCGCGGCCTTGCCGGCCGACCGTCCGTTGCTGAGGGTCTCGATCATCACCGGCAGACCGACCAGGTAGAACACCGTCATCCCGAGCATGGTGGCCGCCAGTGCCGCACTGTCGAGGTCGGACAGGGCCACGCTCATCACCAGCATGGACACGAACAGAGCGGCGAACTCGATGAGCAGGTCGAGCACGATGGCCAGCGCCCTGCTCGGAAGCTTTGCCGTCTGCAGGTCGAGGACGACCGCCTCACCCGTCACCAGGTCGCTCAAGACACCTGTCCGTTCACGCTCATGCGGGAGGTGGGAGTGCGGTTGGACCGGCCCCCACTGCCCGCTCTCCGCAGTCTGATCCGCAGCCGCCAACATACGGCGCCCGGTGGGCGCACGGGAAGTGAGATCCCGACGGCCGGGGCGGCGGCGGCTCCTGGCATGCTGGGCCCGCACGTGTCCGCACGTACCTGCCCGACCGCGCACGCGCGCCTCGCGCCATCGCCGACCATGGAGCCGCCGCATGGACCTGGACGTCTTCGTCGCAACCCACCAGGGGGAGTGGGCCCGGCTGGACGCCCTCGCCCGCAGGCGCCGCCTCAGCGGCGAGGAGGCCGACGAGCTGGTCACGCTGTACCAGCGCGTCACCGGCCACCTCGCCAAGGTCCAGGCCGCCGCGCCGGACCCCGCCCTGGTCAGCCGGCTGACCAGCCTGGTCTCGCGGGCCCGCAGCGCGGTGACCGGCGCCCGCACCAACGGCTGGCAGGACGTCGCCCGCTACTACACGGTGAGCTTCCCGGCCGCGCTCTACCGCGCCCGCCGCTGGTGGGTGCCGGTCGCGGCCGTCTCGATGGTCGCCACCGTGCTGCTCGCCTGGTGGATGGCCACCCACCCCGAGGTCCGCAACAGCCTCATCACCCCGGACGACCTGCGGGAGATGACCCGCCCCGGCGGACAGTACGAGGCGTACTACTCGGACCGCCCGGCCAGCTCCTTCGCGGCCCAGGTCTGGACGAACAACGCCTGGGTCGCCGTGCAGTGCCTGCTCTTCGGGATCGCCCTGGGCATTCCGGTGCTCCTGGTGATGTGGACCAACGTGGTCAACCTCGGGGTCGGCATCGGGCTGATGGCCTCCGCCGGGCGGCTCGACGTCTTCCTCGGCCTGCTCATCCCGCACGGCCTGCTGGAGCTGACCGCGGTCTTCGTGGCCGGCGGCTTCGGCCTGCGCCTCGGCTGGACCGTCATCGACCCCGGCCCGCGCACCCGCGCGGTGGCGCTGGCCGAGCAGGGCCGCTCGATCATCGGAATGGCGATCGGCCTGGCGACGGTCCTGGCGGTCTCCGGCGTGCTCGAAGCCTTCGTGACGCCGTCCGGCCTGCCGACCTGGGCGCGCATTTCCATCGGCGTCCTGGCCGAGGTGGCCTTCCTCCTCTACGCACTGGTGCTGGGGCGGAAGGCCGCGGCGAGCGGAGAGTTCGGCGATGTGGACGCGGCCGACCGGGCGGACCTCCAACCCGTCGCCGCCTGAGTCGATGTGATCAACAGGCCGTTGACCTGCTAGTCTTCTCGCATCCCGGCCAAACCATTGACGTGGTGAGGGTGGGCTAGTAGGTTTCAACGGTTGGGACTGACTGGACAACGGTCGGATCCAGGCGTTAGTGTCTACGACACCGCCGAAATCGAGGCGAGCGTGTTTCATGAAATGCGCATCCTCCGATGAAGCAAATCCCACGGACGGAACACTCCGAAAGCTTTGATAGGCTTCGGAACGAAGTTCGCAGGAAATCCCGCCAGCGGGAATCGGATGAATGAAACTCCGGAAAACGGAGCGGAAAACATCTGGTAAGCTGGAAACACGAAAGAACGAAGCGCCCGGAGGGCCCGCTGGAAGGCGGCTCGAAGGAAGTGTCCGTTCCTTGAGAACTCAACAGCGTGCCAAAAGTCAACGCCAGATATGTTGACATCCCCGGCCTTGATCGTCTGATCGGGGTTGGAGATTCCTTTTGAAA
>NZ_MECK01000416.1 GCF_014596465.1 Streptomyces sp. CBMA123
CGGCGGCGGCCGCGCTCGGGGTGCTGGCCGGGGCGGCGGCGGCCGGGGTGGCGCTGCGGCGGCGGCGTCGGCACGGCTGAACTCCTGCCGGAGTCCGGACGAACTCCGGCTGAACTCCCGTCGGATCCGGTCCGGCTCCCGGCCGGAACCCGCCGGACTCCCGTCCAGGGAACCGTTTCTGCCACTCCCCCGCACGAGTGAGAAGGCGTCAATCATGGCCCTGACCTGGCCGCTCGTACGAGCGAACTCCCAGCTCCGACACGGCCATCCGGACGCGTTGTACGAACCTGTCACCCGGTGACCGGTTCTGATCGTTCGCCAGGCCGGGAAAGTCAGGGGTTGCCGAGCCCCAAGGCTGGGAAACCGCCCGCAGTACCGCCGAATTGGTCACCCTGGGCGCCCGAACGGTCACGTTGAGCCGGATGAACGATGACATCTCCGGTCAGTGTCAGCCGAATATGCACAACAAATGGATCCCAAACGACCACTTCGACCACACGGTGTAGCTGTCATTGCACAAAGCGTTATTCTCTCCTGGATGCACGTCACCCATGCATCCCGCTCGAACGGATGTCATGGGGAGTGCTCTCCGCGCAGGCGGAGGTGATCCGTCCACAGTTCTGCCTCTGGGAGTCCCGTGTACCCACCCGTCCGGAACGACGCGCCTGCACCCTCCCGCCCGTCGTCCGCGCCCCTGCGCCCCCGCACCGGCCTCCGCGGCCGCCCGGCCGCCGAGCGGCAGATCTCCACCGGCCTGGACCTGTTGCGCACGCTGCTCCACAGCCAGTTCGCCGTCACGCCCCAACTCGTGCCCGCCGGCGGGCCGTTCGGCCACCAGCACGGCCCCGGGACGGCGCTGCGCACCACCGCCGCCGGCTCGGCCGGCACCGGCTCGCGGGGCCGCACCGGCAGCACCGGCGCCGGCCGCAGCCGCACCCGCACCGCGCCGAGCCCCGGCTACGAGACCGAGCACAACCCGATCATGGAGCTGGTCGAGCGGGCCCAGGCCGGCGAGAGCGAGGCCTTCGGCCGGCTCTACGACCACTACGCGGACACCGTCTACCGGTACATCTACTACCGGGTCGGCAGCCGGGCCACCGCCGAGGACCTCACCAGTGAGACGTTCCTGCGCGCGCTGCGCCGGATCGGCACCTTCACCTGGCAGGGCCGGGACTTCGGCGCCTGGCTGGTCACCATCGCCCGCAACCTGGTCGCCGACCACTTCAAGTCCAGCCGGTTCCGGCTGGAGGTCACCACCGGCGAGATGCTCGACTCCAACGAGTGCGAGCGCAGCCCGGAGGAGTCGGTGCTGGAGTCGCTCTCCAACGCCGCCCTGCTGGACGCGGTGCACCGGCTCAACCCCCAGCAGCAGGAGTGCGTGACGCTGCGCTTCCTCCAGGGCCTCTCGGTGGCCGAGACCGCGCGGATCATGGGCAAGAACGAGGGGGCCATCAAGACCCTCCAGTACCGCGCCGTCCGCACCCTGGCCCGGCTCCTCCCGCCCGACGCGCGGTGAGGCGGCGGTGACCGAGGGGGCGATAGCCCGGCGACGGACCCGTCCCGACGGCCCGTCACCACTCGTGCCCGACCGACACGTCCGGGTGAACGGTCGGTCCGATGATCAGCCGTGCGTAACCGACCGCCCGCACCGCTCGTTGGCCAGCGTGCAAGCCCCCACCAGGCGTACGGTCAAGCCGAATTGCGACCTGTCACCCGATGGAGTGGCTTTGGCCCGCCGGGGCAACCGTCCGGCAGGCCGGGGTGTCGACAACGACGAAGGGAGGTGTGGCCCGTGACGGCAAACGTGCTGGAGCACCGGCGGGCGAAGGCCTTCGCCGAGGCGCTGGAGGCCCACCAGGCGGAGCAACGCCGCGCGGCCACCGCCGAATCGGCCAACACCGCTGCCGGTGAGTCCGGTTCGGTCGCGATGGCCGAGCTGGTCGGTCTGGCCGACGCGCTGGGGGCACTGCCCGGGCCGGCTCTGGACCAGGAGGTCCGGACGGTCCAACGCGCCCAGCTGATGGCCGCGTTCGAGCAGGTCTTCGCTGGCGGACCAGGTGCCGCGGTGCCCCGCCAGCGCCGCCACCGGGCGATCCGGACGGCGCCGCGCGGCCGGTGGAGCCGCCGCTTCGCGATCGGCGGGCTGGTCGCCGGGCTCGCCGTCGGCAGCCTGGCCGGGGCCGCCGCCGCGAGTTCCAACGCCCTCCCCGGGGACACGCTGTACGGGATGAAGCGCGGCCTCGAAGGGCTCCGGCTGGACCTGGCGGACTCCGACTCGGAACGCGGCGAGCTGCTGCTCGGCAACGCCGCCACCCGACTCGGCGAGGCCAACGCCCTGGTCGGGCAGACCGGTTCGACCACCGGGCTCAGCCCGGGCACCGTCGACCGGGTCCGCCGGGCGCTGGACGACATGCACGCCGACGCCCTCAAGGGCCGCGACCTGCTGCGCTCGGTCTACCGCAGCAACGGCTCGCTGGACCCGATGCGCGCACTGGCGGGCTTCGCCCACGACGAGGACGGCCGCTGGAGCGAACTGCAGGGCCGGCTGCCGGTCCAACTCACCGAGCAGGCCGACCTGGTGAACCGGCTCTTCGACGACATAAGCGAGGACGTCGCGCCCCTGCGCCTGGCCCAGCCCCCCGCCAAGAGCGGTGGCACGGCCGGCCCCGGAGCGGGCGACGACTCGTCCTCCTCGACCGGCGGATCCCCGGCCGGCCCCGGAGCGAACGGCTCCGGCGCCGCGCCCGGCTCCGGGCAGCCCCAGGGCGGGACCGGCAACCGCCCCGGCAGCACCGACCGCTCCCCGGCCGAC
>NZ_MECK01000417.1 GCF_014596465.1 Streptomyces sp. CBMA123
GACGCGGCCGACCGGGAGGCGCTCGCCGCCGTCCTGGCCGCCGTGCCCGCCGAGCACCCGCTGACGGCCGTCGTCCACGCCGCCGGCGTGCTCGACGACGGCGTGATCGACGGCCTCACCCCCGACCGCTTCGAAGCGGTCTACCGGGCCAAGGCCACCTCGGCCCTCCTGCTCGACGAGCTGACCAGGGACCACGACCTCGCCGTCTTCGCCCTGTTCTCCTCCGCCTCCGCGGCCGTCGGCAACCCCGGCCAGGGCAACTACGCGGCCGCCAACGCCGTCCTCGACGCCCTCGCCGAACGCCGCCGCGCCGACGGACTCACCGCCACGTCCCTCTCCTGGGGCGCCTGGGCCGGCGGCGGCATGGCCGCCGACGCCCGGGCCGGCGAGGCCGCCCGCCGCACCGGCATCAAGCCGCTCGACCCGGCCGTCGCGGTCGCCGCGCTGCGCCGCGCCGTCCTGGACACCGCCCCGACCACCCTGGTCGCCGACGTCGACCCGGAGCGCTTCGTCCGGGCCTTCACCGCCGTCCGCCCGAGCCGGCTGTTCGCCGAACTCCCCGGCTACGCCGACCCGCAGGGCTCCGGCGAGGGCGACGCGAACGGCCGCGAGCTGCGGTCCGAACTGGCCCCGCTCAGTCCGGCCCGCCGCTCCGCCGCCCTCCTCGGGCTGGTGCGCGGCCGCGCGGCCGAGGTGCTCGGACTGCCCGGCCCCGAGGCCGTCGGCCCCGAGAAGGCCTTCCGCGACCTCGGATTCGACTCGCTCGGCGCGATCGAACTGCGCAACCGGCTCGGCGCCGCCACCGGCCTCGACCTGTCCCCGACGCTGGTCTTCGACCACCCGAGCCCGACCGAGCTCGCCGAGCACCTGCTGGGCCTCCTCGTCGACGAGGGCGACGGCGCCGCGGCCGCGGATCCCGAGCGGGCCCGGCTGCGGGCGCTGGTCGAATCCGTCCCGCTGGACCGGCTGCGGCGCAGCGGCGTCCTGGACGCGCTGCTGAGGCTCGCCGACGGCGCGCCCGCCCAAGACGCCGACGACGACGAGGACGCCGACGCCATCGACGCGATGGACCTGGACGACCTGGTGCAGGCCGCCCTGCGCAACGACCCCGACCACGCCCAGGACTGACGGAGCAGAGATGACCACGCCCCACGACAAGGTAGTCGCCGCTCTCCGGTCCTCGATGAAGGAGACCGAACGGCTGCGCCACCAGAACCGGCAGCTGCTCGCCGCGGCCGCCGAACCCGTCGCCGTCATCGGCATGGGCTGCCGCTACCCCGGCGGTGTCGCCTCGCCCGAGGACCTCTGGGACCTCGTGGCGGGCGGCACCGACGCCACCGGAGGCTACCCGGCCGACCGCGGCTGGGACCTCGGCGCCCTGGCGGACGCCGGCGTCGACGAGCGCGGTACCCGTGTCTCCCGGCGCGGCGGCTTCCTCGACTCGGTGTCCGGCTTCGACGCCGACTTCTTCGGCATCTCGCCCCGTGAGGCCGTCTCCACCGATCCCCAGCAGCGCCTGCTGCTGGAGACCTCGTGGGAGGCGTTCGAGCGGGCCGGCCTCGACCCGACGGCACTTCGCGGGAGCAGCACCGGCGTCTTCCTCGGCACCAACGGCCAGGACTACGCGTACCTGCTGGTGCGCTCCCTGGCCGACGCCACCGGTGACATCGGCACCGGCATCGCCGCCTCGGCCCTCTCCGGCCGCCTCTCCTACACCCTCGGGCTGGAGGGCCCGGCGGTGACGGTCGACACCGCGTGCTCGTCGTCCCTGGTCGCCCTGCACTGGGCGGTCCAGGCACTGCGGGCCGGCGAGTGCACGCTGGCGGTCGCGGGCGGCGTCAACGTGATGGCGACACCCGGCTCGCTGATGGAGTTCTCCCGGCAGGGCGGACTGGCCGCTGACGGGCGCTGCAAGGCGTTCGCGGACGCGGCGGACGGGACGGGCTGGGCCGAGGGCGTCGGCGTCCTGGTGCTGGAGCGGCTCTCGGACGCCCGCCGCAACGGGCACCGCGTGCTCGCGGTCGTCCGGGGCTCGGCGGTGAACCAGGACGGCGCGTCCAACGGCTTCACCGCGCCCAACGGCCCCTCGCAGCAGCGGGTGATCCGCCAGGCGCTCGCCAGCGCCGGGCTGTCGCCCGCCGACGTCGACGCCGTCGACGGCCACGGGACGGGCACGCCGCTCGGCGACCCGATCGAGGCCCAGGCCCTGCTCGCCACCTACGGGCAGGGACGGGAGGACGGCCGGCCGCTGTGGCTGGGCTCGGTCAAGTCCAACATCGGCCACGCCCAGGCGGCCGCCGGGGTTGCGGGCGTGATCAAGATGGTGCAGGCGCTGCGGCACGGTGTGCTGCCGAAGACGCTGCACGCCGACACGCCGTCCTCGCGCGTGGACTGGTCGGCGGGCGCGGTGCGGCTGCTGGCGGAGGCGCGCGAGTGGCCGGGGGGCGAGCGGCCACGACGGGCGGGGGTGTCCTCGTTCGGGATCAGCGGCACGAACGCGCACGTGATCGTCGAGGAGGCGATCGAGGAGGATGCTTCCGGGGCGGATCCCTCGGTCGCGCCGGGTGTGGTGCCGTGGGTGGTCTCGGCGAAGTCGGAGGCCGCGCTGAGCGCGCAGCTGGAGCGGCTCGCCGGGGTCGGGGGCTCGCCGGTGGACGTGGGGCTGTCGTTGGCGGGGCGCTCGCGGTTCCGGCACCGGGCGGTGCTGGTGGACGGGGGCGAGGTCGCGC
>NZ_MECK01000418.1 GCF_014596465.1 Streptomyces sp. CBMA123
CCGGCGCCGCCGGCCCCACCAGCCCGCGAGCCCGGCGGCCGACCACCTCCGGGCGGCGACGCTCCGCCCGGTCCGCCGTCCGACCGGCCACCAGCCCCGGGGCCAGGACCGTACCCGCCACCCGACCCGGGCCTGCGCCCGCCGAACAGCAGCGCCCGCGGGCTCGTCAGCGGTCGGCTGCGCACCGCCACGACGCCCAACACCTCGTACACCGTCTCCCGCACAGCCATGGGGTTCCTCCCGTTCACTCGACTCACTGACTCGCCGACTCATCGACTCACCGACTCACCGACTCACTGATCCACTGGCCCACTCAGTCGGCACGAACCAGCACGAACCTGCGCGAACCTGCGCGAGTCAGCATGAACCTGTATGAGTCAGCACGAACCAGCACCGACAGCTCCGACTCCCGGAGCCGCCGACGTCACGAAACCTACACAGAGCCACTGACAATCCACCCCAAGTAATCGAACACCAGCAGCCAGGGCCCATGCAGAGGATCAAGATGTGCCCCCTCCAGCCGCCCCCCTTCACCTCAACGGGCCAACATGTGCCCCTCAAGCCCTCACGAACCCTTGTGACCCCGTGAACCCCCTCGCACCCCCTCGAACCCCCCTCACACCCCCCTCGCACCCCCGTGCCCCCTGAGCCCGACGGGATTGTCAGTGCCGGGCGTTAGGGTCGGGGACCATGCGACTGCTGCATACCTCCGACTGGCATCTCGGGCGTTCGTTCCACCGGGAGAGCCTGCACGACGCCCAGCGCGCCTTCCTGGACCACCTGGTGGAAGTGGTCCGGTCCGAGGGCGTGGACGCCGTGCTGGTCGCCGGGGACGTCTACGACCGGGCGCTGCCGAGCCTGGACGCGGTCGCGCTGTTCGACGACGTGCTGCACCGGCTGGCCGACCTCGGGGTGCCGACGGTCTTCATCAGCGGCAACCACGACTCGGCCCGCCGCCTCGGGGTCGGTGCCGGCCTGATCGGCCGGGCCGGGATCCACCTGCGGACGGACCCGGGCGAGTGCGCCGAGCCGGTGCTGCTGGCGGACGAGCACGGGCCGGTGGCGGTGTACGGGCTGCCGTACCTGGAGCCGACGCTGGTGCGCGAGCGGTTCGGACTGGCCAAGGGCGGGCACGCGGCGGTGCTCGGCGCGGCGATGGACCAGGTCCGGGCCGACCTGGCGACGCGCCCCGCGGGCACCAGGGCGGTGGTGCTGGCGCACGCCTTCGTCACCGGGGGCACGGCGTCCGACAGCGAGCGGGACATCGCGGTCGGCGGGGTCGCCTCCGTCCCCGCCTCGGTGTTCGACGGGGTGCACTACGCCGCGCTCGGCCACCTGCACGGCTGCCAGACCCTCGCCCCGCACCTGCGCTACAGCGGCTCCCCGCTCGCCTACTCCTTCTCCGAGGCGCGCCAGCGCAAGACCATGTGGCTGGTCGACCTCGCGGCCGACGGCTCGGTGACGGCCGAGCGGGTGGACTGCCCGCGGCCCCGCCCGCTCGCCACCCTGCGCGACACGCTGGCGGCGCTGCTCACCGACGAGAAGTACACCGGGGACGAGCAGTCCTGGGTGCAGGCCACGCTCACCGACGCGGCCCGCCCGAGCGAACCGATGGAGAAGCTGCGCCGCCGCTTCCCGCACACCCTCCAGCTGCTGTTCGACCCCGAGGGCGGCGGGGACGAGCCGTCCCGGTCGTACGCGGCCCGGGTCAGCGGCCGGGAGGACCTGGAGATCGCCGAGGGCTTCCTGCGGCACGTCCGCCCCGGCGCCGAGCCGGCGCCGGACGAGCTGGGCTGGCTGCGCGAGGGCTTCGAGCGCGTCCGCGAAGGCGCCGACCGGAAGGCGGACCTGCCCCGATGAGGCTGCACCGGCTCACCGTCACCGCCTTCGGCCCGTTCGCGGGCAGCGAGACGGTGGACTTCGACGCGCTCGCCGCCGGCGGGCTGTTCCTGCTGCGCGGCGCGACCGGCGCGGGCAAGAGCAGCGTGTTGGACGCGGTCTGCTTCGCCCTCTACGGCGAGACGCCGAACGCCCGCCGGGCCAACCGGCTGCGCAGCGACCACGCCGCCCCCAAGCGGCTCACCCAGGTCGAACTGGAGCTGACACTGGGTGGGCGGCGGTTGCAGATCCTCCGGCTGCCCGAGCAGCGCCGGCCGAAGAAGGTCGGCACCGGCACCACCGTCGAACGGCCGCAGACCCTGCTGCGCGAGTGGGCCGCCGACGCGGGCGACGGCACCCCGGGCTGGCGGCCGGTCAGCACATCGCACCAGGAGGCCGGGGAGGAGATCCACCGGCTGATCGGCATGAGCCGCGAGCAGTTCTGCCAGGTGGTGCTGCTGCCCCAGGGCGACTTCGCCCGCTTCCTCAGGGGCGACTCCGAGGAACGCGGCAAACTGCTGCGCCGGCTGTTCGACACCGAGCGCTACGGGCACGTCGAGGCCTGGCTCGCCGAGCTACGGCGCGCCCAGGAGACGGCCGTCCAGGCCGGCCGGCGCCGGCTGCGGGACCTCGCCAGCAAGGCCGAACAGGCCGCCGGGCCGGGGGCCGAGCCCGCCGGGGCGTGGGTGCCGGCCGAGGACGACGACGCCGGGCTGACCGCCGGGCTGCTGGGCTGGGCGGCGATCCTGCGCGGCGGGGCGGCCGAGCAACTCGCCGTCGCCGAGGCCGCGCTCGCGGGCGCCGAAGCGGCGCAGCGGGCGGCCCAGCAAGACCGGGAG
>NZ_MECK01000419.1 GCF_014596465.1 Streptomyces sp. CBMA123
GCGCGCCCGCCCGTGCTGGGCAGGGCCGCGGCGGCGGCCCGGACGCACTCGGCGGGGACCTCGTTGCTGGTGAGCACGACGTCGACCGGGAGCAGGTGGAGCCGGGCCAGGGCGGCGGTGACCTCGTCCGGGGTCAGCCGGGCGTTGGCGCCGGGGACCACCACGATGCTGTTCTCGCCGGAGGGGTCGACCATGACGACGGCCTGGCCGGTGGGCGCGTCGGGGTGCGCGTGCACGGCGCCCGTCTCGACTCCCGCGCCGCGCAGATCGGCGAGCGCCGCCTCGCCGTCGGCGTCGCGACCGATCGCGGCGACCAGGTGCGTGGCGGCCCCCATCCGGGCCGCCGCCACCGCCTGGTTGGCGCCCTTGCCGCCGAACCCCCGGCTGGTGCCGGTGGCCAGGACGGTCTCGCCGGGCGCGGGGAGCACGGGGCAGCGGAGGATGCGGTCGGTGTTGACCGAGCCGATGACGACGACCCGGCCGGCGGGGAGCAGCTTCATCGTTCCTCTGTACGCGGCGGGGCGCGGGCCGCGCAAGCGGTGGGTGGGCGGGCGGCTGGAAGCGGACCGGTGGTCCGGGGCGGGCGGGAGAGCGAGAGGGCGCAGGAGCGGCGCGAGCGGCGTACGGGTGGGGCGCGCGGGGGAAGTCGGCCGGTCCGACTTCCTGTGCGCAAGCGATGGCGGTAGGGGGCAGCTTTGATGGCGGCCGATCCTCATGTGTCCGTACCGGGCCCGTGGCCTGGGCACATGCCGCTGTCAAGGGGCGGGCCGGGGCGCGCGGGCGGGCGCGGCGAGCAGTTTTGGGGAGCGGCGTACCGCGGGTACCACCACGGGTGGCGCTGGTTCGGCCGACGGGGGCGCTGCCCGGTGCGAACGGCATCGGGGCAAGTCGAGGGCAGGGGACGTTGTGATCGTCTGGGTCAATGGCACATTCGGGGCGGGCAAGACGAGTGCCTGCCGCGAGCTGGTGGAACTGCTGCCCGGGAGCGTGCTCTTCGATCCCGAGCTGGTGGGCTTCGGACTGCGCCGGATGCTCCCGGCCGACCGGCTGGCCACGGTGTCCGACTTCCAGGACCTCGCGGCCTGGCGCCGGCTGGTGCCGGAGACGGCGGCCGCGCTGCTCGGTGAGGTCGGCGGGCCGTTGGTGGTGCCGATGACCCTGCTCAGAGAGGACTACCGGGACGAGATCTTCGGTGACCTCGCCGCACACGGGATCACGGTGCACCACTTCGTGCTGGACCCAGAAGAAACGATCCTGCGCGACCGCATCGCGCACCGCGAGGAATGCCCCGGCGATCCCGAGGGCAGCGAGCGGGTCCGCACCTGGTGCCTCGAACACTTGCCCCGCTACCGGGCCGCCCGCCGCTGGCTGGTCGGCGACGCCCGGATGATCGACAGCAGCGGGCTCACCCCGCGCGAGACCGCGCACCGGATCGCCGAGCTCGTCCGGGTCGGCGCCGCCCGCTGCCCGATCGTCCAGGCCCAGGATCCGACCGGGGACACCGTGGCCTCGGCGGTGCTGTTCTTCGACGAGCAGGACCGGGTGCTGCTCGTCGACCCGGTCTACAAGCCCGACTGGGACTTCCCCGGCGGCGTGGTCGAACGCGGCGAGGCCCCCACCGACGCCGCGCTGCGCGAGACCGCCGAGGAACTCGGACTGCGGCTCGACCCCACCGTGCTGCGCCTGCTCGCCGTCGACTGGGAACCGCGCACCGGCCCGCGCCGCGGCGGCCTCCGGCTGATGTACGACGGCGGGCTGCTGGACGACGCCGGGCGGCAGAACGTGCTGCTGCAGCAGGAGGAACTGCGCGGCTGCCGGTTCGTCACGCTGGAGGAGGCGGCCGACCTGCTGCCGCCGAGCCGCTACCGGCGCCTCGCTGCCGCGCTGGACGCCCGGCGCAGCGGGGAGCTGCGGTACCTGGAGGCGGGGTGCCGGGTGGCGCTCGGCCTGGCCAGTACGGCGGAGGCCGTGTAGGGCCCGGAGCGGGGGACGGGGCGGGCCCGGAGCGGAGCGGGGGACGGGGCGGGCCCGGAGCGGGGCGGGTCCCGGCCCCCGGTTGGTCGAGCGGGCGGTGCGGGCGTCAGGATGGGGCCATGCCGTTCACGCTGAGCCACCCCGCCGCCGTCCTGCCCCTGCTGCGCGCCGCCGGGCAGCGCGGGCCCTTGGTGGCCTCGGCGTTGGTGGCCGGGTCGATGGCGCCCGACGTGCCGTTCTTCGCCGAGTCGCTGCTGCCCGGGGTGTACGGGCACGGCGGGCTGACCCACGCCTGGTGGGCGGTGCCGACGTTGGACGTGGCGATCGCCGGCGCACTGGTGGCCGGGTGGCACGGGCTGCTGCGGGCGCCGCTGGTGGGGCTGTTGCCCGAGCGCTGGGCGGGCGGCGCGGAGGCACTGACGGTCCGGCGGGGCTCGGGTGTCCGGGGCGCGGACGTGGCCTGGTTCCTGGCCTCGGCGGCGGTCGGCGCGGCCACCCACGTCGGCTGGGACGCGTTCACCCACGGTGGCCGGCTGGGGGTGCGGCTGCTGCCCGTACTGGACCGGCAGGTGGCCGGTGTCCCGGTCTACGAGGCGCTGCAGTACGGGAGTTCGGCGCTCGCGCTGGCCGCGCTGGGCGGCTGGGCGGCGCGCGCGGTGCGGGCCGTCGAGCCGGTGCGACCGGCCGTGCGGCTCGCGCCGC
>NZ_MECK01000420.1 GCF_014596465.1 Streptomyces sp. CBMA123
GAGGGCCGGCCGGTCACCCGAGGCGTCAAGGGCCTCTACCTGGCGGCCGAACGGCTCGGCAGCACCACCGTCGCGGTCTCCCGGCAGGTCTCCCAGACCCTGCGGTCCTGGGGCGTCCCGCCGGCCCGGATCGAGCTGATCCCCAACGGCATCGACACCGCCGGCTACCGTCGTCCGCCCGCCGAGCGGGCCGCCGCCCGCCGCCGGATCCGGGCCGAACTCGGGCTGCCGGAGGGCAGTTGGGTGGTCGGCGGGGTCGGCCGGCTGGTCCCCGGCAAGCGCTTCCAGGTGCTGCTGGAGGCGCTCGTCGACCTCGACCCGGGGACCAGGCTGGTGCTGGTCGGCGAGGGCCCCGAGCGGGCCGCACTGGAGCGCCGGGCGGCCGAACTCGGCGTCCGGGAGCGGCTGGTGCTCACCGGCGAGCGCGACGACGTCCCCGACCTGCTGGCCGCCATGGACGTGCTGGCCGCCCCCTCCACCGCGGAGACCTTCGGCCTCGGTGTGCTGGAGGGCCTCGCGGCCGGGCTGCCGGTGCGGCACAGCGCCTGCCCCGCGCTGGACGAACTGCCGCCCAGCGCCGCCCCGCAGGCCCGCCGCATCCCCTCCGAACCCGCCGCCTACGCCGCCGCGCTGCGCGACCTGCGGCAGCTGAGCGGCCACACCGCCGACCCGCTGCCGCACCCCCCGGCCGTCGGCCACTACGACATCGCCCGGGTCGCCGCCGACCTGGGCGCCCTCTACGACCGGCTGGCCCGCGTCTGACCGCCCGCCGCCGGAACCGCCGTACCAGACCCAAGGAGCCACACCCATGACCACACCGCGCCGAAGCGCCCGCCACCTGGTCCGCCGCTGGTGGCCGGTGGCGCTCGCGGTGCCGCTGGGCGCCGCGGCCGGCGGCGGGTACGCCGTCGTCTCGCACCCCTCGTACTCCGCCAGCGCCTACGTCCTCGTGGTGCCGCAGAACCCGGGGGAGGCGTCGACCGCGACCAACTTCGCCCAGGCGTACGGGCGGCTCGCGGGCCAGCCGCAGGTGCTCGGGGTCGCGGCCGCCGAGACCGGCCGCACCCGCTCCGAGCTGGAGTCCCAGGTCTCCGGGACGACCTCCCCGGACGCCCCGATGATCGAGATCACCGGCACCGGCAGGCGCGCCCAGGAGGCCGCCCAGACCGCGGACGCGGTGGCCCGCTCGCTGGTCGCCTTCGCCAACACCAGCAGCAAGGACACCAACGTCCGGCTGGTGACGCTGGCCCCGGCCGCCGAGCCGGACAAGCCGACCACGCCCTCTGCCAAGCTGGACGTCGCGGTCGGCGCCGCGGCCGGGCTGCTGCTCGGGTCGCTGGTGCTGATGACCCGTCGGCGCGGCGGCACGGACACCGCCGAGACGCCGGTGGCGGCGCAGACCCCCGAGCCGAGCGAGCCGAGCGAGGCCGCGGCAGCCGTGGAGCCCACGGCCCCGGCCCCGGCCACGCCCCGTCCGCGCAGCGAGGAGCAGCGCAGCAAGGCCCGGCCGAAGAGCGAGCAGAAGACCGAACCGAAGGCCGACCCGAAGGGCGACGCGAAGCCCGGGCCCGAGGCCGGGTCCAAGCCCCCGGCCAAGGAGAAGACCGCAGCCGGGAGCGGACGATGAGCACCGAGGCCCGCGCCGCCGGCCTCCCGGCCCAGTCGGCCGCGCCCACCTGGACCACCGAGCTGCGCCGCGAGGACGACGCCCTGGACACCGTCGCCGAGGAGTGGGACGCGCTGGCCGCCCGGTGCCGCACCGCCACCTTCTTCCAGGCCGCCGCCTGGCAGCGCTCCTGGTGGCGCCACTACGGCCGGCCGGGCGCGCTGCTGGTGGTGCTGGTCCGCCGGGACGGCCAGCTGGTCGGCGCCGGCGCCTTCACACGGCGCGGCGGCCCGTTCGGCGGCCTCACTGGCCTCGGGGCCGGGCTGGTCGACTACGGTGACGTCCTGCTCGACGACGACTGCGCCGACCGGGCCGCCGCCGAGTTCGCCGCCGCCCTCCCGCTCACCCGCCCCTGGCACTGGCTGGAGCTGCGCGAGGTTCACCCCGAGGCCGCGGTGCAGCGGGTGTACGAGCACTGGCGCGGTGCCCGGCGCCGCTACCAGGACTCGCTCTGCCAGTACCTCCCGGCCGTCCCGATGGAGCGGCTGCTCAAGCGGGTGCCCGGCAAGACCGCCCAGCGCAGCCGGGTGAAGCTGCGCAAGATCGCCGAGGCCGGGGTGCAGGTCCGCAGCACGCCGGTGGACGAGGTGCCGGCCGCGCTGGAGGGGCTGCTGCGGCTGCACTTCCTGCAGTGGCAGGAGCGCGGCGTCACCGCCGAGCACCGCACCGAGCGCTTCGCCCGGCACCTGACCGAGTCCACCACCGGCCTGGTCGCCACCGGCCGGGCGGCCGTCCACCAGTTCCACCTGAACGGCGAGCTGGTCGCGGTCAACCTGCTGCTGCTCTGCCCCTCCTTCGGCGGGCTGTACATGTACGGCGCCCACCCGGTGCTGCGCGAGCGGCTGGACATCGCCGGGCTGCTGTTCAGCGCCGCCCTGGACGAGACGGTCGGCGCCGGCATCCCGGTGCTCGGCCTGCTGCGCGGCCAGGAGCCGTACAAGCAGCGCTGGCGGCCGGACCGGATGCCCAACCAGCGCCTGCTGCTGGGCCC
>NZ_MECK01000421.1 GCF_014596465.1 Streptomyces sp. CBMA123
TCCAGCGGCGCGGTCGGCTCCACCCGCCGGGCCGCGCCGTATCCGGCGGCCCGCTCGGCGCGCCGCGAGGGCCGCCAGGCCGGTCGCATCATGGCGAGACCCAGGCAGAAGACCAGGGCGAGGGCGAGGCCCGCGAGGAAGATCCCGAGGCTGTCGAGCTTCACGAGGTCGTTGCCGAGGATCGTCACCTGGTACTCCGGCCCGCCGCCGAGGTTGTCGGCGATCAGCAGCCCGGTGAAGGCACCGGAGGCCGCCAGCAGCAGAAGTCCTAGCAGCAGCATGGGGATTCCCCTTCCGTCCCGTTCTCGCCCCCACTTCCAGGCCGCGCCTACCCGGCGGATCCCGTCCGTAACGGTCCGGCGGGGACCGGTCGCCGACCCGTGCGACTGGTCCTGGCCGATCGGCTGGTCCACGGACGGTGACACCCGGCTCCGGGCCTCGTCCCTGGCCTCGGCCCCCGGCCTGGTCGTCGGTCGCACCGGGCGGGCAGCGCGGGTTCCGTCCCGCTCCGCTTCGGAGCGGCACCGTTCCGCCCCTTCCCGTTCGCGAGACTCCTCGGGCGTGGGCCGGACGATGAGGCCGTGGCATGCCCGGGTGGTCGGTTCCGTCACGGCCGCTCGAAGTCAGGCAGGGGTGGGACGCCCACAGGCCGTCCGCAGCTCGGCAGCGGTCCCGTGCGGGTCATCCGTCTCCACCGCGATCCCGGCGAACGGTGCGGGCGGCCGCAGCTCCACGCGCAGCACGGGGTGCCGGTGCCCTCGCAGGGCGACGAAGTCCCGCCCGTCCTTGTGCCGCCACACGCCCAGGCAGAGCGCGCCGGGCACGGCCAGCCCACTGATCCGGATCCCGCGCAGCGCCCGCCAACGGTCCGGCTGGACCTCGACCGCCGTGACGGCTTCCAGCGGCGCCCGCACCTCCCGTCGGCGGGTCACGATGCGCTCCCACCACGTCAGCCGGACGACCAGGTCGTCACCGTCGACCAGCAGCCTGGCCATGCTCTGCTCCTCTCCTCCCCCGTCGCCTCTTCCCCCGGTCGCCCGGCACGGTCGTCCACCCGGCGCGGTCGGCGGGGTCAGCCGGGGACGGTGTCGCGCACCCTGAAGGCGTCGGTGGCACCGGTGAGTTCCAGCATCCGCAGCACCAGTGGGCGGGGGCGGGCCAGTTCGATCCGGCTGCCGTGGGCGGCCGCGCCGACTTGGGCGCGGAACAGCTCGTAGAGGCCGGTCGAGTCGCAGAACTCCAGTCCGGCGCAGTCGATCACGACGACGGTGGCGGGCTCGGCCAGGGCCGGCGCGAGGACGGCGTTCAGCTCGGCGACCGAGTCGAGGTCGAGTTCGCCGTACAGGGCGATCACGGTGCCCCCGGCCCACGGCGACGCCTGTGCGGTGAGGACCGCGGGCTCACCGCGGCGGTCGGACGCCAAGCCTCGGCCATTCGGCTGCCGGCGCGTCATCGTGCTCCTCCTCCTGGCTCTTCCCTCGGAGGGACTCCCACTGCGCGCTCCTGGTTCTTCCCTCGGAGGGACTCCCACTGCGCGACTGTCCACGGCAGGGCCCGGGAAACGCCGGAAGAAGGGGTGAGTCAGCCGGGTTCCTCCGATTCCCGGCCGGGCGCAGGGGGATCGGCGACGGCCCCCGGCGTCGCGTCGGGGTCGGGGCCGGGGTCGGACCGGATCCGCAGCACCGTGTCGGTACCGGTGACCTCGAACAGCCGGGCCACGATCGGGCGCGGCCTCACGACGTCGAGGGTCCGCCCGGCCGCCTCCGCGTCGAGCCGGGCCTGCAGCAGGATGTTCAGACCGGTGGAGTCGCAGAACCGCAGCTCGGCCAGGTCGACCACGATCCGGCGGATCCCGTCGTGCAGCGGCCGGGCGAGTACGGTGCGCAGCGCGTCCGCCGAGTCGCGGTCCAGCTCTCCGGCCATCGTGACGATCCGCTCCGACGCCCGGTCGTCCACCGCCACGTACAGGCCCCCGCTGTGTCGTTCCCCCTCGCGGGGGACCTCGGTTGGCCCTCGCATCACGCGCTCCCGGTCCGGTCGGTGCGGCAGGGCTGCCGTCCCGACCATCATGCCGCGCGGCGCCCCGAACCGCTCGGACGGCCGTCGGAACCGCCCGGACGGCTCCGGGCCACGGATCCTCCGCCCCGAGGTGTACGAGCCCCTGGGCCGGAGAGACGCTGGGGGCAGGACTTCCGTCCGGAGGCTTCCAGGGAGGACGCCCGGAGTGAGCCGCGCGCCGGCTCCGCGAGCACGGGAGCAGGTCCACGACGAAGGAGGCGAGCCCCATGAGCGACCAGGACCCGACCCGCGACCACGACCGGCCCGTACCCAAGGACCCGCCCGTCCCGGTCGAAACCCCCGAGTCACGAACGGACGACGAGGACGGACCACCACTGGTCCCCGAGGAGGGGCAGCACACTCCGCACGCCGAACCGACGCACGCCGAACCGACCGAACCGGCCCACGAGCCGGAGCCCCACGAGACCCCCGACTGAGCCGGCCGTGCCGCACCCCGGACACCGTCCCCCGACCGCGCCCCGCCGACGGCGGGGAGCCGGCCCATGGGCGTGACCGGCCCCGGACCGGGCCGACGCCCCCGGCCGCTCGGCAGCCGCCCCCCCCGG
>NZ_MECK01000422.1 GCF_014596465.1 Streptomyces sp. CBMA123
CCGCACCGCCCGCACCGGCGCCCAGCAGCGCCGCCCCGGAGCCGCCCGCGCCGAGCCCGAGCAGCAGCCCCAGTCCCAGCCCCAAGCCCAGCGCGAAGCCGAGCCACGCCCCGGCGGCCACCCGGGCTCCGCAGAGCGAACCGCCCGCCGCGCCCGTCGAGCGCATCCCCGAGCCACCCGTCGTCCCGACCCCGGCCCTGCCGCCGGTGCCGACACCGGACGTGCCCGTCGTCCCGACGCCGACCCTGCCGCCGGTGCCCGAGCCGACCGTCACCCCGCCCACCCCGCCCACCCCGCCCGCGCCCACCGACTTCTGGGGCGACTCGCTGCCCGTGGTCAAGCCCGGCAACAACCGGGTGCCGCCCGAGGGGCCGAGCATCCGGCAGAAGGGCAGCGACCGGTTCTGGCAGCGCGACGGCGGCTGGATCGGCGGCGACTACCTCCCCCACGCCATCACCGTGCGCGCCCCGGCGACCACGCTGATCGACCTCAACCGCAGCTGCACGTCCTTCGACGCCGTCGCCGGAGTCGACGACGCCACGCTCGGCCCCGGCGGGGTGGTCTTCACCGTCCAGGGCGGCGACGGCAGCACCCTGTGGCGCTCCCGGACCCTCGCCGTCGGCGACGACGCGGTGCCGGTGCACGTACCGCTCGCCGGGCAGAAGTCCATCCGGCTGGTGGTCACGCCGGCCCACGGGATCTGGTCGGCGCTCAACGTCGCGGACTGGGCGCGGGCCCGGTTCAGGTGCTCCTGACCGTCCGGACACGGCTCGGGGCCCGTTCCGGGGCTGGTGACAGCTCCTGGAACGGGCCCCTTCCGTACGACGGCGGTCGCGGCCGGCGTCAGACCGCGCAGGAACCGTCCGCGCAGGCCTCCCCGGCCGGGGCGACCGGCACCGGCGCCGGGCGGCGCTCACCGATCTCGGCGGCGACCTGCTCCAGCACCTTGCGGAAGGTCGCGGCATCCTGCCCGCCCTGGACCGCCCACTTGCCCTCGAACACGAAGGTCGGCACGGCGGTGATGCCCAGCTCACGGGCCTCCGCCAGCTGGGCGCGGACCTCGGCGGTGCCCTCGTCGCCCGCCAGGTAGGCCGTCACCCGCGCGCGGTCCAGGCCCGCCGCCACGGCGACGTCCGCCAGCGCGGCGCGGTCGCCCACATCCACGCCGTCGGTGAAGTGCGCCTTCAGCAGCGCCTCCTTCAGCCGGCCCTGCGCCTCGGCGCCGTACTCGGCCTCGGCGAGGTGCAGCAGGCGGTGGCCCAGGAAGGTGTTGGCGTGCAGGGCCGCGTCGAAGTCGTACGTGATGCCCTCGGCCAGGCCCAGCTCGGCGACCCGCGCGTCCATCGCGACCGACTGCGGTCCGTAGCGCTCGGCCAGCCAGGCGCGGTGCGGGCTCGCCGTCTCCGGCGCGTCCGGGACCAGCTGGTACGGGCGGTAGACGACCTCGACGCCCTCCTTGCCGGGGAAGTCCGCCAGGGCCTGCTCGAAACGGCGCTTACCGATGTAGCACCAGGGGCAGGCGATGTCGGACCAGATCTCGACCTTCATGTTCGGGGGCTCCAGGGGCGTGTCGGGGCGGATGTACGAGATAGGTGAACGATGAACCATCTCGGTACATTCCCGACACCCGCCGAAGCGGCCGACACCGCCGGATCAGACCTCCTCGGGCGCCGGGACCACCAGGACCGGGCAGGCCGCGTGGTGCACCGCCGCCGAACTCACCGACCCCAGCAGCAGCCGGGCGAACCCCCCGTTGCCCCGGGTGCCGACCACCAGCGTGTGCTGCCGGGTCGACGCCTCCAGCAGCACCTCGATCACATTGCCCAGCACCACGTGCAGCGACATCTCCCCCGCGTACGGCCGCACCCGCTGCCGCAGCACCGTCGACACCGCCCGGCGCAGCCCGTCCGCCATGCTCTCGACCAGCGTCTCCACGCTCTCCTGCACCAGCTCCGCCATCCCCGGCGGGTACCCGGCCGGCGCCGGGTTCACCACGGCCAGCACGTACAGCGGCAGCCCGAACAGCTCCGCCTCCGTCATCGCCCGGTCCAACGCCCACAGCGACCCGTCCGACCCGTCGCACGCCGCCAGCACCCCCGGCGGCCGCCCCGTCGGCGGCCGCCCCAGCACCGACAGCACCACGGGAACCTCCCGCCCCGGGCTCACACCGGCCACCGCACACCTTCCTCACCACGGACTCACAGCCCCGACATCATCACCTGCTCGCCCGGATCCCCCCGGCCAGCCGCGCCGGGGGGAGGAGGCGGGGGCCGCGGGCGGCGAGTGGTCAGGGGGTGAGGGCCGGGGGGTGGGGGTGGGGGAGGCCGGTCCAGCAGGCGCCGTGGCGGCGGGCGCGGAGGCGGCGGAGCCAGAGTTCGGTGGAGACCAGGTCGGCCAGGCCGGCGAGGGCGGTCGGGGAGAGCGGGGCGGTGAGGCCGGCGCGGACGGCGGGGAGGTCGATGAGGCCGGCTTCGGCGAGGAGGGGGGCGTCGAAGAGTTCGGCGAGGCCGTCGGCGGCGAGGCGCAGGCCGGCCCGGGCGGCGGCGGTGCGGTCGGGGCGGGGACCGCGGCCCCAGTCGGGGGGCAGGTCGGTGCGGCCGGCGCCGGTGAGGACGGCGTGCA